>JAVVUK010000005.1:0-43825 GCA_036653215.1 Rikenellaceae bacterium | reverse complement strand
TTCAAACGTAAAGAAGAAATGCACCGTATGGCTGATGCCAACAAAGCATTCGCTCACTTTAGATTTTAATTTGTAGAGGGAAAATGGCAAGAGACTTAAATCTAACGAGAAACATAGGTATCATGGCACACATTGATGCCGGGAAAACCACAACTTCAGAGCGTATTCTTTTTTACACAGGTAAAACCCATAAAGTAGGTGAAGTGCACGAAGGTGCTGCTACTATGGACTGGATGGTGCAGGAGCAAGAGAGAGGTATAACAATTACTTCTGCTGCTACTACAACATTCTGGCACTATGATGACAAACTTTTTCAAATCAATATAATCGACACTCCCGGTCACGTTGACTTTACAGTTGAAGTAGAACGTTCATTACGTGTACTCGATGGTGCTGTTGCAACTTTTTGCGCAGTAGGCGGAGTAGAACCACAGTCTGAAACCGTATGGCGTCAGGCTGATAAATATAACGTACCACGTATTGGTTACGTTAACAAAATGGACCGTACAGGTGCAGACTTCCTTAGTGTTGTCGCTCAAGTTAAAGAGCGTTTAGGTGCTAATGCAGTTCCTATCGCACTACCTATCGGTGCAGAAGATAATTTTATAGGTATTATAGACCTTATTAGTAATCGTGCAATTCACTATTTTGAAGATAAGACTCTTCGTGATAACTTCACTTATGAGGAAATCCCTGCAGACATGAAAGATGAAGTCGCAGAATGGAGAAATAAACTTATCGAAGAGGTAGCTGCTTCGGACGATGCCCTAATGGAAAAGTTCTTTGAAAATCCAGATTCTATAACTCCTGAGGAGATTAAAAAAGCATTACGTGTTGCCACAGTAAATATGTCTGTTATCCCAATGCTTTGTGGATCTTCTTTCAAGAACAAGGGTGTACAACTCCTTCTTGATAGTATTATCGCATACCTTCCTTCTCCTCTTGATGTGCCTCCTGTTGAGTGTCATGTCCTTGGTGAAGAACACACAGTAACTCGTAAACCTAATATTTCAGAGCCTTTTACAGCGTTAGCTTTCAAAATCGCTACTGACCCATTTGTAGGACGTTTAGCTTTTACAAGGGTTTATTCAGGTAAACTTGATGCAGGTTCTTATGTTTTCAATGCTCGCTCGGGCAAGAAAGAACGTATCAGCCGTATATATCAAATGCACGCCAACAAACAAAATCCAATTGAAGTTGTTGAAGCAGGTGACATTTGTGCAGTTGTAGGTTTCAAAGATATACGTACAGGAGATACTCTATGTGACGAAAAGTCGCCAGTAACTCTTGAGTCTATGTCTTTCCCAACCCCAGTTATTGGTCTTGCTGTTGAGCCTAAAACTCAAAAAGACCTTGATAAATTAGGTCTTGGGCTTAGTAAACTTTCTGAGGAAGACCCTACATTCACTGTTAAGACAGACGAAGATTCAGGACAAACAATTATTAGCGGTATGGGTGAGCTTCACCTTGAAATTATCGTTGACCGTTTACGTCGTGAATTTGGTGTTGAAATTAACCAAGGTGCTCCACAAGTTAACTATAAAGAAGCTCTTACTACTAAGATAGAACATAGAGAATTGTTTAAGAAACAGAGTGGTGGTCGTGGTAAATTTGCCGACATTATATTTGAAATCTCTCCTGTTGATGACAACTCTAAAGAAGGTCTTGAGTTTGTTGATATGGTTAAAGGTGGTAATATCCCTAAAGAGTTTATCCCAGCTGTTCAAAAAGGTTTCGCTTCGGCTATGCCTAATGGACCACTTGCGGGTTTCCCTATCGATAGCATGAAAGTTGTCCTAAAAGACGGTTCTTTCCACCCTGTCGACTCAGACCAATTATCATTTGAAATTTGTGCTCGTAACGGTTTCCGTCACGCTGCTCTAAAGGCAAAACCAGTTATCATGGAACCAATCATGAAAGTGGAAGTTGTTACTCCTGAAGAGAATATGGGTGATATTATCGGTGACCTTAACAAACGCCGTGGTCAAATTAGTGGTATGGAGCAAAAAGGTACAGCACGTGTCGTTAAGGCAAGTGTGCCTCTATCAGAGATGTTCGGTTATGTAACAGTGTTACGTACTATATCTTCAGGTAGAGCAACATCTTCAATGGAGTTCTCAAACTTCGCTGAGGTACCTGCAAATGTTTCAAAAGAAGTAATAGAGAAATCAGCTAAGCACGTTGGTGAAATTGAATAATATTGCATTATGAGTCAGAAAATAAGAATAAAACTAAAATCATTCGATCATAATCTTGTGGAAAAATCTGCAGAGAAGATCGTATCGACTGTAAAAACAACAGGTGCTGTCGTGAGTGGCCCTATTCCTCTTCCTACAAGAAAGAAGATATTTACAGTTAACCGCTCAACATTCGTGAACAAAAAATCACGTGAGCAGTTTCAACTTTCTACATTCAACAGAGTTCTTGACATATACAGCTCAACACCAAAAACTGTTGATGCTCTTATGAAACTTGAATTACCAAGTGGCGTAGAAGTGGAAATTAAAGTATGATAGTTTTCATAATAAACATCTAAAACCAAATGCGTAGACGCTCGCACATAAAGTGCGAGCCTCCCTACATAATAATAAATAATAAAAAACAAAAATGTCAGGACTAATTGGAAAAAAAATCGGAATGACATCCGTTTTCAGTGCCGAGGGTAAAAACATACCATGCACTGTTATTGAGGCTGGTCCTTGCGTCGTTACGCAAATCAGGACTGTTGAGAAGGATAACTACTCAGCTGTTCAACTTGCATTCGACGAAAAGAAGGAAAAAAATACCAGCAAACCACTGCTTGGTCATTTTGAGAAAGCAAACACTACTCCAAAGAGAAAATTAGTTGAGTTCGACCTTGATGGCGAGTTTAACTTGGGTGACACCGTTACTGTCACTGCTTTTGAAGAAGGTGACTGGATCGATGTGACAGGCATATCTAAGGGTAAAGGTTTTCAAGGCGTTGTGAAACGTCATGGCTTTGCCGGTGTCGGTGGTGCAACACACGGTCAACACAACCGTTTAAGAGCACCAGGTTCACTTGGAGCTTCTTCGTATCCTTCACGTGTATTTAAAGGCATGCGTATGGCAGGTCGTACAGGTGGAAATCAAGTGAAAGTTCTTAACCTTAGAGTTCTTAAAGTTATTCCGGAAAACAACCTTCTACTTGTAAAAGGTTCAATACCGGGAGCTAAAGGATCTTATTTAATTATGGAGAATTAGTGATGGAATTAGCAGTATTTAACAGAGCTGGTAAAGAGACAGGAAGAACTGTTACTTTAAACGACGAGATATTTGGCTTAGAGCCAAATGATCACGCAATATACTTAGATGTTAAACAGTATTTAGCTAATCAACGTCAAGGTACTCATAAATCTAAACAACGTGCTGAAATTGCGGGTTCTACTCGTAAACTTAAAAAGCAAAAAGGTACCGGTGGTGCTCGTTGTGGTAGTATTAAAGCACCTATCTTTGTTGGTGGCGGTCGTGTATTCGGTCCGGTACCACGTGACTATAGCTTCAAGCTAAATAAGAAATTAAAGAGATTAGCACGTAAGAGTGCTCTATCATATAAAGCCCAAGCAGGTAGCATTATCGTTCTTGAGCCTATTGAAATGGAGACACCAAAAACTAAAATGTTCATAGAGCTAACATCAAACCTTTCTCTTACAGGCAAAAAACTTCTTGTTGTTGTTCCAGCTGGAAACGATAACATCAAACTTTCTGCTCGTAATATACAAAAGGTTAAAGTAGCCGATGCCGCAAGTATTAATACTTACGACATAATGAACGCATCACACCTTCTTCTTGCTGAAGATGCAGTAGATGTAGTTAATCAAATGTTTGGACTATAAAATATACATAAGCAATGGAAATTTTAAAAAAGCCAATTCTAACAGAAAAAATGACAGCTCAAAATGAAAGTTTGAACTGTTACGGCTTTATTGTGGATCAGAGAGCAAATAAGATTCAGATAAGACAAGCTGTAGAAGAGATGTATAGCGTTATAGTTACCGACGTTAATACATCTAATTATAAAGGGAAAAGCAAAAGTCGTTTTACTAAAAAAGGTCTTCTTGAAGGCAAGGTAAACAGATTTAAGAAAGCTTATGTATCCCTAAAAAGTGGTGACAAGATTGATTTTTACAGTAATATCTAATTAAGATGGCAGTAAGAAAGTTCAAGCCCACTACACCGGGCCAAAGACACAAAATTATAGGTATAAATGATGATATAACTACATCAGTACCTGAGAAATCGTTGCTTAGTCCATTGAAGAGATCGGGCGGTCGTAATAATTCTGGTAAGATGACAATGCGTTATCTTGGTGGAGGACACAAAAAGCACTATCGTATAATCGACTTCAAGAGAGACAAAGACGGAATGGCTGCAGTTGTAAAAACAATTGAGTACGATCCAAACCGTTCGGCACGTATTGCCTTAGTATGTTATACTGATGGCGAGAAACGCTACATTATTGCACCTAACGGATTGACCGTAGGAACAACTATCAACTCAGGAACAGATGCTACTCCAGAATTGGGTAACTCGCTTTTCCTATCTGATATTCCTCTTGGTACAACAATCCATAATATCGAGTTAAAACCAGGTCAAGGAGCTATCATGGCTCGTAGTGCCGGTTCTTTCGCTCAGCTACTTGCTCGTGAAGGCAAATACGCGATTATAAAACTTCCTTCAGGTGAGACACGTATGGTATTGGTTACATGTAAAGCAACAATAGGTGTTGTTTCTAACATAGACCATAGCCTTGAGTCTTCTGGTAAGGCGGGACGTAACAGATGGTTAGGTCGTCGCCCACGTGTTCGTGGTGTTGCGATGAACCCAGTCGATCACCCAATGGGTGGTGGTGAAGGACGTGCTTCAGGGGGACACCCTCGTTCACGTAAGGGTCTTCTTGCTAAAGGGTACAAAACACGTGCTCCTAAGAAGCAAACCTCACAATTTATTGTCTCACAAAGGAAAAAGTAAATCATATAATCAAATAGCGTAATGAGTAGATCACTTAAAAAAGGCCCATTTATAGAGCCTAAGCTAGAAAGCAGAGTAATTGCCCAAAATGATGCGGGGAAAAAGACCGTTATCAAAACATGGTCTCGTGCAAGTATGATTTCTCCAGAGTTTGTTGGACATACTATCGCAGTTCATAACGGTAACAAATTTATTCCTGTTTATGTAACCGAAAACATGGTTGGTCATAAACTAGGAGAATTTGCACTTACAAGAACATTCCGTGGTCACGGTGGCAATAAGAAAAAATAGTATTAACTAAGAATTAAGTTAAATAATGGGTGCAAGAAAAGCAAATAGAGCCGAACAGTTAAAGACAGCGAAAAAGGTAACAGCTATCGCAAGTCTTAATAACTGCCCTACTTCACCTCGTAAAATGCGTCTTGTTGCTGACGTAATCAGAGGAGTAGAGATTAATAGGGCTTTGGGTATCCTTAGATATAACAAAAAGGAAGCTTCAATTAAATTAGAGAAGTTGCTACGCTCTGCAATCGCAAACTGGGAAGCTAAAAACCCAGATGAGCGTTTGGAAGATGTAAAACTTTGTGTTAAACAGATAAATGTTGATGGTGGTAGGATGTTGAAGAGAGTTCAACCTGCTCCACAAGGAAGGGCTCACCGTGTTCGTAAACGTTCGAATCATGTGACTCTTGTTGTCGACAAAATTCAAGAAACCGCTAAAACTAATAGTTAGATGGGACAAAAAGTAAATCCAATATCAAATAGGTTAGGTATAGTAAAAGGCTGGGATTCTTCTTGGTTCGGAACTAAGAAAGACATAGCTTCTAAACTTATTGAAGATGCTAAGATACGTGAGTATCTGAATGCCCGTCTATCTAAGGCAAGTATCTCGAAAATAATAATTGAGAGGACTCTTAAGTTAATCACCGTAACTATCTCTACTGCTCGTCCCGGTATCATTATCGGTAAGGGCGGTACAGAGGTTGATAAACTAAAAGAGGAACTTAAAAAACTGACTAAGAAAGATATTCAAATTAACATTTTTGAAATCAAACGTCCAGAGTTAGATGCTGTTATTGTTGGTAACAACATAGCTCGTCAAATCGAAGGTCGTGTTTCTTATCGTCGTGCTATCAAAATGACAATCGCTTCTACAATGCGTATGGGTGCTGAGGGTATCAAAGTCCAAGTATCTGGTCGTGTAGGCGGTGCTGAGATGGCTCGTTCCGAAACTTACAAAGAGGGTAGAATACCTCTCCATACTTTCCGTGCAGACATAGATTATAGCCTTACAGAAGCCCTTACAAAAGTGGGTATCTTAGGTGTTAAAGTTTGGATCTGTAATGGTGAAGTTTATGATAAGAGAGATCTATCTCCTATTGCCGAAATGAATGCAGTAAACGCTAAGAACAATTCAAGGCCTATGCCAGCTCCTGCATCAAAAGCACGTAAGGGTGGTAACAACAACAATAAGAAAAAACCAGTCAGACAATAAAAATCTAAAAGATTATGTTACAGCCAAAAAAGACAAAATATAGAAGAATGCAAAAGGGCCGTATGAAAGGTTTAGCTCAAAGAGGAAATGAGTTGGCTTTCGGTTCATTCGGCATTAAGGCTCTTGACTCTACTTGGATTACAGGTCGTCAGATTGAGGCAGCTCGTCAGGCAATTGTACGTCATATGAAACGTGAGGGTCAAATATGGATAAAGATATTCCCTGATAAGCCTATCACAAAAAAACCAGCTGAGGTACGTATGGGTAAAGGTAAAGGTTCTCCAGAAGGATTTGTTGCCCCAGTTACACCAGGTCGTATTTTAGTAGAGATAGAAGGAGTTCCTTTTGATATTGCACAAGAAGCTTTACGTTTAGGAGCACAAAAGCTACCTATAAAGACTAAGTTTATTGTACGAAGAGATTACACAAATAATTCAATTTAACTTATGAAAACATCAGAAATAAGAGAGATGACAGTTGTTGATCTTCAAGAAAGAATTGATACAGAGAAAAAGAGGCTTAATGCTCTTAAACTTGAGCATACTGTTTCTCCTGTTGAAAATACGACTACAATAAATAAATCTCGCAAGGATATAGCAAAAATGCTAACAATCTTGAATGAGAAAACACAAACGCTAAAGTAACTTACAATGGAAAGGAATCTAAGAAAAGAAAGAACAGGCGTTGTCGTTAGCACAAAGATGGATAAATCTATCACTGTTGCTGTTAAGAGAAAAGTAAAACACCCTATATACGGTAAGTTCGTTAACAAAACCACTAAATTCGTAGCTCATGATGAGAAAAATGAATGTGGTGAAGGTGACACTGTCCTTATAATGGAGACAAGACCTCTTAGTAAGACAAAACGTTGGAGATTAGTTGAAATATTAGAAAGAGCTAAATAATCATGGTACAACAAGAAAGTAGATTATCTGTTGCTGATAACAGCGGTGCAAAGGAAGTTCTTTGTATACGTGTGTTGGGCGGCACAGGAAAACGCTATGCGTCTATCGGAGATAAGATCGTAGTGGCAGTTAAGAGTGCTACTCCATCTGGAGAAGTTAAGAAGGGAACAGTCACTAAAGCTGTTGTTGTTAGAACTAAAAAAGAAATTCGTCGTCCTGACGGTTCTTATATTCGTTTCGATGATAACGCATGTGTACTTCTTAATGCAGGTGGTGAGATTAGAGGAACTCGTATATTTGGTCCGGTAGCTCGTGAGCTCCGTGAAAATTATATGAAGATAATTTCTCTTGCACCTGAAGTATTGTAAACAATTAAATTTACAAAAAATGTCAGTTAAATTACATATTAAAAAAGGTGACCAGGTTTACGTTAATGCAGGTAAAGACAAAGGCAAGCAAGGGAAAGTTCTTGAAGTAGTTGTTGATAAGCAACGTGCCATTGTTGAAGGTATTAATATCGTCAGCAAACACAGTAAGCCAAACGCTAAAAGTCCACAAGGTGGAATAGAAAAGATTGAGGCACCTATTCACATTTCAAATTTGAACCCCCTCGACCCAAAAAGCGGCAAACCAACTCGTGTTGGTCGTAAATTAGTCGATGGTAAGCTCGTTCGTTATGCTAAAAAATCTGGGGAGGAGATAAAATAATGGTATATACACCTTCATTAAAAACAAAATACAGAGAGGAAATTGTTCCTGTTATGTTTAAGGATTTTGCTTACAAAAGTGTGATGCAAGTTCCGAAAATAGAGAAGATAATTATCAATCAAGGTCTCGGTCAGGCAGTTTCTGATAAAAAATTAATTGAGCTTGCTCAAAATGATTTATCACGTATTGCAGGTCAAAAAGCGGTGCTAACTTACTCAAAGAAAGACATTTCGAACTTCAAACTTCGTAAAGGTATGCCTATTGGTATAAAGGTAACTTTGAGAGGAAATACAATGTATGAGTTTTTAGAACGATTAATTTGTATATCTTTGCCACGTATTAGAGACTTTAAAGGTATCAGCAGTAAACTTGACGGTAGAGGAAACTATACTTTAGGTATTACAGAACAGGTTATTTTCCCTGAGATTGATATCGATAAGGTAGCTAAAATTTTAGGTGTTGAGATAACAATTGTTACTAATGCACTAACAGATGAAGAGGCAAGCAAGTTATTGACACTGTTTGGTCTTCCATTTAAAAAACAACAATAAAAGACTAAGCAATGGCTAAAGAATCAATGATTGCTCGTGAAGTAAAACGTCAGAAGTTAGTAGACAAATACGCAGCAAAACGTAAAGAGCTAAAAGAAGCTGGTGATTATGCAGGTTTAGCAAAGTTACCACGTAACTCTAACCCTATAAGACTACACAACCGTTGTAAACTTACAGGTCGTCCAAGAGGTTATATGCGTGACTTTGGCATAAGCCGTATTACATTTCGTGAAATGGCCTCTAATGGTCTTATCCCTGGTGTAAAGAAAGCGAGCTGGTAAACGACAGCGTTGCAAAATCTTTTTAGGCATTTTGCTTTATGGTAAAATCGTAACGAACCATATACGAATTTATTTTACCATGAAGCAAGCCTTAAAAAGGATTTTGGAACACTAAAAATGTTTTTACAAAAGAAACAATATTTATAAAATAATTTATTAAAATGACAGATCCAATAGCGGATTTCCTAACAAGGATTAGAAATGCTGTGAAAGCCAACCACAAGGTGGTTGAAGCTCCCAGCTCAAAAATGAAAAAGGCTATAACCCAAATTCTTCATGAAGAGGGTTATATCTTGGCGTACAAATTCATCACTGATGAAAATGGTCATGAGCAAATTAAAATAGCTCTTAAGTACCACCCAAGAACAAAAATGCCTGCAATCAAAAACTTAAAACGTGTCAGCCGTCCAGGTCTTAGAAGATATTCTTCTGTTGCCGAGATGCCACGTGTCATTGATGGTTTGGGTATAGCAATTTTATCTACACCTAAAGGTATTATCACTGACAAGACAGCTCGTAAAGAGAATGTAGGCGGTGAAGTTTTATGTTACATTTACTAAAAATTATTTTACAATGTCAAGAATTGGAAATTTACCTGTAAACTTACCTAAAGGCGTAGAAGTAAAAGTCTCTGCCGACAATACGGTAAGCGTGAAAGGACCTCATGGAGCTTTATCACAAAAGATAGATAAAGATATTACAGTAGCCATTGAGGGAAGTATACTAACAGTTACTCGTCCTACAAACCAACCACGTCACCGCTCTATGCACGGTCTTTATCGTGCTCTTATAGCGAACATGGTTTTGGGTGTTGCATCGGGCTATGAAATCAAACAAGAACTTGTTGGTGTAGGTTACAAAGCAAATCTTAGAGGTCAAATATTAGAGCTTAGCTTAGGATTTTCACATGATATATTCATGTTACTTCCAGACGAGATTAAGGCTGAGGTTATTGCCGAGAAAAAGGGTAACCCAATCATTATCTTAAGGTCAATTGACAAACAGCTAATAGGTCAGGTTGCGGCTAAAATACGTTCATTACGTAAACCAGAGCCATATAAAGGTAAAGGTATTAAGTTCGTTGGTGAGCAACTTCGTCGTAAAGCTGGTAAATCTGCTAACGCTAAATAATAGAAAATATGGCACTCAATAAAATCGATAGAAGAAGTCGCATCAAGATGCGTATCCGCAAGATTATAAGCGGAACTGCCGTTAAACCTCGTATGACGGTTTTTAGAAGTAACAAACAAATATATGTTCAATTTATTGACGACTTAGCAGGTGTTACTTTGGCCACAGCGTCATCAAAAGATCAAGATTTAGCCTCTGAGGTTGCTGCAAAGACAGCCGTAGAAGTTGCTACTCTTGTTGGTAAGTTGGCTGCAAAACGTGCTATTGAAAAAGGTATTGTTGATGTTTCTTTTGATAGAAACGGATACCTATATCATGGTAGAATAAAATCTTTAGCTGATGGTGCTAGAGAAGGTGGTCTTAAATTTTAAAAAAAGAAGTCAATGAATCTTAACGTAAAGAAAGTTAGAACAAGTGACCTTGAATTAAAGGAAAGACTTGTAAAAGTAAACCGTGTTGTGAAGGTTACCAAAGGCGGACGTACTTTCAGTTTTTCTGCTATTATTGTAGTAGGAGATGAAAAGGGTACTGTTGGTTTTGGTCTTGGCAAGGCGAGCGAGGTTACATCTGCCATCGCTAAAGGTATTGAAGATGCAAAGAAAAATTTAATTAGAGTTCCTATTTTTAAAGGCTCTATACCTCATCAACAAGAATTTAACTATTCTGGTGCTAAAGTTCTTATCAAACCAGCTGCACCGGGTACTGGAGTTATTGCCGGTGGTGCGATGCGTCAAGTGTTTGAAAGTGCAGGTATCCATAATGTATTAGCAAAATCATTGGGTTCATCAAACCCTCATAACTTGGTGAAAGCAACTTTTGGTGCTTTGGCTGAGCTTCGTGATGCTTATACTATTGCCGAAACAAGAGGGGTATCTCTAACAAAAGTGTTTAACGGTTAAAGCATATAGTAATGGGAAAAATAAGAATTACACAGGTAAAAAGTAGAATAGGTTCTACTAAACTTCAAAAGGCTAACTTAGATTCTTTAGGCCTTACAAAGATGCACAAAACTGTTGAGCACGAAGCGTCATCTCAAATTTTGGGAATGGTAACAAAGGTTTTCCACCTTGTTAAGACAGAAGAAGTAAAATAGTCGTTAATAGCTTATGGGAGGTTTTAGGAAAACATTTTTAAAGGCTCCTTGTAAAAATAAGAAAAATGGATTTAAGTAATTTAAAACCCGCTAAGGGTTCAATAAAATCGGAGAAGCGTATAGGTCGTGGACAAGGTTCTGGTCATGGTGGTACATCTACACGTGGTCATAAAGGAGCTCAATCTCGTTCAGGCTATTCTAGTAAATCTGGTTTTGAAGGTGGACAGATGCCTATTCAACGTCGTCTTCCAAAATTTGGTTTTACAAACAACAACAGAATAGAGTATAAAGCTATTAATATCTCATCTCTTGTTGAACTTGCTGAAAAGAATAATATCTCAGTTATCACTCTTGACATATTAGCTCAATTTGGTCTTGTCGCAACAACAGACAGGGTTAAAATTCTTGGTGATGGTGCTTTATCTATGAAACTTGAAGTTACTGCACACGCTTTTTCTAAAAGTGCTGAAGCAGCAATTCTTGCTAATGGTGGTATTGTAACTAAATTATAATCTCGATGAGAAAGTTAATCGAAACAATTCGTAACATATTTAAGATAGAAGAACTAAGGCGTAGAATACTCTACACCTTAGGGCTTCTCCTTATATATAGGTTGGGTAGCTTCGTGACTCTACCAGGTATAAATCCAGAGGCTCTTCAGAACCTTGTTAATCAGGTTGAAGGCAATGGTCTTATAGGCCTGCTTAATATTTTCTCTGGTGGTGCATTTAGTAACGCATCAGTGTTTGCGTTGGGTATCATGCCTTACATCTCAGCATCTATCGTTATTCAACTTTTGGGTATCCTTGTACCATATTTCCAAAAGATGCAGAAAGAGGGTGAGAGTGGTCGTCGTAAGCTAAACCAATGGACACGTTATCTAACAATAGGAGTGCTTTTGATACAAGGTCCTGCATATCTTGCAAACCTTTATTCACAACTTCCTCCAAGTGCTTTTGTTCTTGGCTCTTCAAATCTCCTATTTACCATCTCGGCGTCAATTGTGCTTATTGCAGGTACGATGTTCGTTATGTGGTTAGGTGAGAAGATCACAGACAAAGGTATTGGTAATGGTGTATCTCTTATCATCATGGTTGGTATCATTGCTCGTCTTCCAAGAGCTATCATTGCAGAATTCACAACTCGTTTCTCTGAAGCGACAGGTGGTCTTGTGATGTTGGTTGTTGAGTTTGTTATCTTATTCTTTATCGTTGCAGCTACTATCGCTCTTGTTCAAGCAACAAGACGTATTCCAGTACAATATGCAAAACGTATTATAGGTAATAAACAATATGGAGGTGTACGTCAGTATATCCCACTTAAAGTAAACTCAGCAGGTGTTATGCCTATCATCTTTGCTCAAGCATTGATGTTTATCCCTATGTTATTTGGAAATTTTGAGGCTACCTCAGGTGTTGCCGCAGCATTTTCGGATTATACAGGTTTCTGGTATAATTTCACCTTCGGTATTTTAGTTATACTGTTTACATATTTTTATACTGCAATTACTGTTAATCCACAGAATATGTCGGATGATATGAAACGTAACGGTGGCTTTATACCAGGTGTTAAACCAGGTAAGAACACAGCCGAATTTATGGATACTATCATGTCTCGTATTACATTACCGGGATCTATTTTTCTTGCATTCATCGCAATTTTGCCAGCTTTTGCAATGATGTTAAAAATAAATAGTAACTTTGCATTGTTTTTCGGTGGAACTTCTCTGCTAATCTTAGTCGGTGTTGTCCTTGACACACTACAACAGATTGAAAGCTACCTACTTATGCGTCACTATGACGGATTAACTAAAACTGGTAGAATAAAGGGACGTTCATAATAAAGAAAAATGATAGAATTAAAGACAGAGGAAGAGATAGAGTTGCTTCGAGAAAATAATATACTTGTCTCAAAGACATTGGCTGAAGTCGCAAAACATATCAAGGTTGGAATTTCAACTTTCGAACTTGATAAAATTGCAGAGGAGTATATTAGATCTAACGGAGCTGTTCCAGCTTTCCTTGGATATGGTGATTTTCCAGGAACCTTATGCGTATCGATAAATGATGAGGTTGTGCACGGAATACCATCAAAAGATAGAGTTCTTAAAGAGGGTGATATTGTCTCAGTAGATTGTGGGACCCTTATGAAAGGTTTTTATGGAGACTCGGCCTACACTTTTAAAGTAGGAGAAGTCGGTCACGAGGTGACAAGGCTTTTAGAAGTTACCAAAGAATCTCTTTTAAAAGGAGTGGAGAAGGCTGTTGCGGGAAACCGTGTCGGTGATATCTCATACGCTGTTCAACAACATGCAGAGGCAAACGGGTTTTCCGTCGTTAGGGAGTTAGTCGGTCACGGCTTAGGACGTAAGTTACATGAAAGTCCAGAAGTTCCAAACTACGGCATGCGTGGAAGAGGCCCAATTTTAAGAAAGGGAATGGTTATATGTATCGAGCCTATGATAAACTTAGGTAAGAAAGGAGTTGTTTTTAGTGATGTCGATGGTTGGACTGTCACTACAGCAGATCACAAACCCTCAGCTCACTTCGAGCTGGCTGTCGCAATCACTTCTGGTTTACCAGATGTGTTATCTACTTTTAGTTACATTGATACAATAACAAACAATTAAATTATGGCTAAGCAAGAAGCAATTGAAAAGGACGGCTCTATTATCGAAGCTCTTTCAAACGCAATGTTCCGTGTAGAATTGGATAATGGCCATATTATCACCGCACACATCTCTGGAAAGATGAGAATGCACTATATCAAAATTCTTCCTGGTGATAAGGTGAAAGTAGAAATTTCGCCCTACGATTTATCAAAGGGGCGTATATCATTTAGATACAAATAAAATAATTATCAAAATGAAAGTTAAAGCATCTATTAAAAAGCGAAGTGAGGATTGTAAAATCGTGAAACGCAAGGGACGTCTTTATGTAATCTGTAAGAAGAACCCTAAATTAAAAATGCGTCAAGGTTAATTTTATAATCAGTAAAAACAAAACTTGAAAATTTATGGCACGTATTGTTGGTGTTGATTTACCAAAGAATAAGAGAGGCGTAATCGGCCTTACATATATTTACGGGGTGGGCTTAAGCACATCACGTCAAATATTAGCAGAAGCAGCTATCAGTGAAGATATCAAAGTTAATGATTGGTCTGATGAGCAAATCACTGCTATTCGTAATATTTTATCTCGCTACAAGGTTGAGGGGGAGCTTCGTTCATCTGTACAACTTAACATAAAACGTCTTATGGACATAGGTTGTTATAGAGGTATTCGTCACCGTATTGGTCTTCCATTAAGAGGTCAAAGCACGAAGAACAACGCCCGCACAAGAAAGGGTAGAAAGAAAACTATTGCAAATAAGAAAAAAGCAACTAAGTAATTATAGACAATTATGGCAAAGAAGAGTGCATCAGTTAAAAAAAGAGTTGTTAAGGTTGAGCCTATTGGACAGGCACACGTACACTCTACATTTAACAATGTTATTATCACCCTTGCAAACGCTGAGGGTCAAGTGATAAGTTGGAGTTCAGCTGGTAAGATGGGCTTTAGAGGTTCTAAAAAGAACACTCCTTACGCAGCATTAACAGCAACACAGGATTGTATTAAGGTTGCATATGATTTAGGCTTGCGAAAAGTTAAAGTTTATGTAAAAGGTCCGGGTGCAGGTAGAGAGTCAGCTATCCGTACATTGAGTGGAGCAGGCATAGAAATCCTTGAGATCGTAGACGTAACACCTCTACCTCACAATGGTTGTCGTCCTCCTGGAAGAAGACGTGTCTAATCCATACGTACTTCATATAAATTTTTTTAACAGATTTAAAAATTAAACAATGGCAAGATATACTGGACCAAAAACAAGAATTGCGAGAAAATTTGGCGAGCCAATTTTCGGTGTTGATAAGTCGTTTGAGAAGAAAAATTTTCCTCCAGGACAACATGGCTTAGCTCGTAAGCGTAAAAAGATGTCTGAGTATGGTACTCAGCTTAAAGAAAAACAAAAAACAAAAGCTATTTATGGTATTCTGGAGAAACAATTCAGTAATGCTTTTAAAGCTGCTGCACGTAAAGGTGGTGTTACAGGTGACAACCTGCTTTCTATCCTTGAGTGTCGTTTAGATAACGTTGTTTATCGTTTGGGTATAGCTCCTACACGTGCCGCTGCTCGTCAGTTGGTTTCTCACCGTCATATAACAGTAAATGGAAATGTTCTTAACATCCCATCATATTCTGTTAAACCAGGTGAGTTGATTGGTGTACGTGTTAAGTCGCAATCGTTGGAAGTTATTCAAAACTCTTTGGGAACAGGCCGCACAGCTCGTTTCCCATGGTTAGAGTGGGATAATCAAACATTAACAGGTAAGTTTGTTAGTGTTCCAGCAAGAGCTGATATTCCAGAGAATATCAACGAGCAACTTATCGTCGAACTTTACTCTAAGTAATAAACAATCTACCTAAAATTATGGCAATACTAGCTTTTCAAAAACCTGATAAGGTTATAATGCTTGACTCATCTGCTACTTTCGGACGTTTTGAATTTCGTCCTTTGGAGCCAGGGTTCGGTATGACTATTGGTAATGCTTTACGTCGTATTCTTCTTTCTTCGCTTGAAGGATATGCTATTACCACTGTTAAAATTCCCGGAGTAGACCACGAGTTTGACACAATACCGGGTGTTATGGAGGAGATGATCGATATAATCCTCAACCTGAAACAAGTTCGTTTTGCAAGAAAAGCCGAAGGCGTAACAGGCGAAAAGGTTACTGTAAATGTAACAGGTATTACAGAGCTAACAGCGGGTTACTTCTCTACTTTCTTGAATGACTTTGATATCCTTAATCCGGAGTTAGTGATTTGTCGTTTAGAGCCTGAGGTCAAATTTAAGATGGATTTGACAATTGGTAAGGGTAGAGGATATGTTCCTGCAGAGGAGAATAAACCGTACGAAGCAGAAATAGGATTACTTCCTATTGACTCTATTCACACGCCAATTAAAAACGTTAAGTATAGCGTTGATAATTTCCGTGTAGAGCAAAAGACAGACTACGAGAAACTAACAATTGAGATTACTACCGATGGTTCTATTGAACCTAAGGAAGCACTTAAAGAGGCGGCTAAGATCCTTATACACCACTTTATGTTATTCTCAGATGAAAGGATAACTCTTGATTTAGATGGAACTACAGTAAACGACGAGTTTGATGAGGATGTCCTTAATATGCGTAAGCTACTTAAGACTAAACTTACTGAGCGTGATCTTTCTGTACGTGCCCTAAACTGTCTTAAGGCAGCCGATGTGGAGACTATTGGAGAACTTGTATGTTACCAACGAAACGACCTACTTAAGTTCCGTAACTTTGGTAAAAAGTCGTTATCCGAGCTTGACGAGTTACTTGCAAACCTTAGTCTTACCTTTGGAATGGACGTATCTAAATATAAACTTGATAAGGATTAATCATAATGAGACATAATAAAAAATTTAATCATTTAGGTAGAACGAGTGCACACCGTAAGGCAATGCTTGCCAACATGGCATCTTCATTGATTATGCACAAGCGTATCTCTACCACTATAGCTAAGGCAAAAGCCTTAAAGACAATTGTTGAACCTATCATCACTTGTTCTAAAGAAGATACTACACATGCTCGTCGTATGGTATTTGCTAACCTTAAGAACAAAGAGGCTGTTATTGAACTTTACAAGACCGTAGCTCCTAAAATCATGGGTCGTCCTGGTGGTTACACACGTATCCTTAAGACAGGTTTCCGTCTTGGTGATGCTGCTGATATGTGTATCATTGAGCTTGTTGACTTTAATGAGACATATAGTTCTGAAAAAGTTGAAGCTAAGGCTAAAACAACAAGAAGAAGCCGCTCTAAAAAGACAACAGACGCTGCTAAGCCTGCTGCTCCTAAAAAAGGTGCGGTTGAAGCAGAAGTTGTTGATCAAGTTGCAGTTGAAGAAACAACAAAATAGTAATTTATCTATATTTAAACAGCCAATCACATTTTGTGGTTGGCTGTTTTTGTATTTATGTTATTATTGATGATTTTTTTGTTTTTAAGCTTTTATTACCTTCCAATTCCCGATGTAATCCATATAATAATTACTCGTTTCATTATGTTATAGATTGTCATAAAATGTTGTATATTTATAATGATATTGTAAATATATCCTTAATTAATGTACGCATAGTTGCTTTTATACGATAAAAACGCATTAAATGCCATAATGTATAATGCCGTATCATTGAGTAAATGTCTTATTATTAGATAAATAAAGTGTTTTTATTGTTGGAAAATTAATTTAAAGGAATTATCTTTGTAGCGTATAAAATAATATAAATCAAATAAATCAAATGAAAAGAAATCTGCTTTTTGTGTCTTTGATGTTATTGGCTGTATCTTGTTCAGACGATGCTAATAATGGTAATGGGCAAATTAAGACTAACCCAGACAATTTTACAGAGATGACTATCCCTGCTAATTTTGCATGGAAGATGACAACAGATGTTACTTGTAACTTCACATCTGAAGGTCATATGTCAATGGTCTTTTTGTATTTGCCAAATTCGTCAGATTCGTTTGCCTCTTTTTATGTAGGTAAAGGAATTGATCCTGCTATTGTCAACCTTCCGGTTGTGAGTTCTTCTGTTATTGTAAAATATCAAAAAGAAACAGAACTTTCAGCTGCTACAACTCTTTCCGTTTCTAACGGTGTAATAACATTTGATGTCCCTTCTGATAGTAAAGATATGAACTCTGTTGCTAATGTCGCTCCTATGATGACAAAAGGTGATATAGGGAAACCAGTTATATATTATCCAGCAACAGGCATGGGTACAATGATGTTTGAAGACTTATGGCCTTATTACGGAGACTATGACTTTAACGACATGGCATTCAACTATCGCATACAAATGAACCTGTCTAAAGATAATAAGGTAAACCAAATATTCGTAACATTACGTATTGCCTCTGTTGGTGGTTCTATCCCTTACGATCTATATCTTCAACTAAACAATGTTAAAGGCAGTCAAATAGGTGAAGCATTTAAATATATCGATAAAAACAGTGTTGATCCAACAAACATAGTTCAGATAAAAGAAGGTAGCTATGCTTCTGAGCCTGCTTTATTTAGATTTGATAACATAAAAGAAAACAGCAAAAGGCCTAAAGGCGGTTCTTTTTTGAATACCGTGAAAGGATATGAAATTTCTAAATCAGACATGGTTGAAATGAGTTTCTTCATTGACTTTGATAATGGTAGTACTTCTTTCGACATAGCTGATATGGGCTTAGATGCGTTTAACTTCTTTATCGCAAGGAAAGACATAACAAATAATAAATATACAGAAATTCACCTTGGCGGTCAGAAACCATCATTCTTAGGAGGTGCAGATTATGATTATCTAAAAGGTCTTTCTTCACAATCAAATAAGAGTACAAACTTCTATTACTCAAATACAAATCTTGTTTGGGGGGTAAATGTTCCAGCAGAGATTGATCATGCTTACGAAGCTATTGTATTTACTTATGCTTATCCAGAGTTCGCTGCATGGGCACAATCTGCAGGTGCTGTAAATCAAGATTGGTATAAACATGGGGAAACAGAACATTTAGTTCACAAATAGATATTCCTTATATATTTAAAAGGGAGGTAAATTTACGTTTACCTCCCTTTTTTTGTGTTTAAGAATTTCTTACAATAATTTCACATAGATGTTACATCTATCTGTTGTTTAGGATTGTTATTGTCTCTCTTTTCTTGAGAGTAAGACAAGTGATCTTATGGCGTTAAACGCAATTAATAAGCCTATTACGATGGCTAATATTAAGCCATTGTTTATAGGAAGGTCAGCAACAAGAATTGTAAAAACGTCAATAAGACAATAAATAGTAAGCGCAATGCTCAGTATTGCAATTGCGAGAAGCACTTTTTTCTGAAAGGTATTGAATTTAAATTTCATGATGCAATTATTTAGAGGGTTTATAATTTTTGCCACAATGTAAATATTTGATCCTCATCTCACGTTTCATTTTTGATGCCATTGAGATGTGAAAAATGTTCTAAAATTGCGAAATGGTGCCGCATAGACATATCCCCTCACAATTTTAGAACATTTAAGAAATAGTCCTTGAAAAACAGGACTTATAAAAACATTTAGACTGTCATTATCTCTTTTTCTTTAAGAGCTATCATATCGTCAATTTTCTTTACAAAACGATCTGTGATCTTTTGTATTTCATTTTCCCCATCTTTGATTACGTCGTCAGGCATTCCTTCCTTCTTCGCTTTCTTAAATAGCTCAAGCGAGTCACGACGTATGTTACGGATAATGACTTTTGTATTTTCACTCTCTGTTTTCACTTGTTTGGTAAGGTTACGACGACGTTCCTCTGTTAGTGGAGGAAGGTTGATACGTATTGTCTCCCCATTGTTAGACGGTGTAACGCCGATATTAGCGTTTATTATAGCTTTTTCTATTGCAGAGATAGCTCCTTTGTCCCAAGGTTGTATAACAAGACTCTTGCTGTCTGGAACAGTGACGCTGGCGATCTGGTCGATAGGCATCATTGTGCCATAGCTCTCGGCACATATTCCGTTGAGCATATTTACGCTTGCTTTACCTGCTCTTATGTTAGCAAGGTCGCTATCAAAATGGGCAATCACTTTCTTCATCTTATCTTCACTCTCGGCGAAGATCTCCTTAGATTCAATCATTGTTCTATGTTTTAATGTTATCTATTTTATGGTTACGGTAGTTCCTATTTTTTCTCCTTGTATTACTTTAAGCAAATTCCCCATAGTGTCCATATCAAAGACAAGGAGAGGCAAGTTGTTTTCCTTACACATGGTAAATGCGGTGAGGTCCATTATTTTAAGTCCTCTTTTATAAACCTCGTCAAAAGTTATAGTGTCGAACTTTGTGGCTTTAGGATCTTTTTCAGGGTCTGCCGTATATATCCCATCTACACGTGTTCCTTTAAGCATCACATCACACTCAAGCTCTATGCCTCGAAGTGCAGATGCTGTATCTGTGGTAAAAAATGGATTTCCAGTTCCTCCGGCTACAATAACTATTTCTCCTTTTGAGAGACACTCAACGGCTTTGTTTCTCGAATAGTGTTCTCCAACAGGCGACATATCTATTGATGTTAAAACACGTGCCGCAGTACCCATGCCTTTAAGTGCTGAGGCAAGGGCTAATGAATTTATTATTGTGGCAAGCATACCCATTTGGTCGCCGCTAACCCTGTCGAAGCCTTTATTTACGCCACTCAAGCCTCTAAATATGTTTCCTCCTCCGATGACTATTGCCACCTCAACACCTTGTTTTCGTACTTCGCTAATCTGTTTAGCATATCCTAAAAGCACCTCTTCATCGATACCGTAATTTTTACCGCCCATGAGCGACTCTCCACTCAGCTTTAGTAATATGCGGTTATACTTCTTAATCATATATGTTTTTATTTTTTTGTTGTCCTATAATATTCTCGATATCTGGTTTTATGATTATGTTGATCCAACTATTGCTTTTATTTATGGAGCCGTTGGCACGAAACATCCTCTCGGCAATGATCTTATTATCGTCAAGGGTATCGCCGCAAGACTTAATAAAAAAAGAGGTTAGTATGTTAAGCTCTTCAATATTAGATGTAGTGATAGTCGATGCGAGGTTGTCTGTGATTTTCGATAACTTGGCAATTTCTATATTACGTAACCTTAATATGGAGTCTTGTCGGTTGTTCACTATGGTTAAGGACGATCTGTTTTTGGTTATGTCTTCGATAATTCTTTTATGTTCTTGGCTTATTTCGGCTGTCTTTCTTGTCGCTTCTGTAAACGTAAATTGGGCTTTCGCTTTATTGATACTGTCATTTTTAATGTTGCTATAACCAATATCCATACGATTTGTCATGAGTTCCAATGTCTCTTGTGCATCGTTTGTCACGATCATCATAGAGTCTCTCTTAACATTAAAAATGCTGTCTTTCTCAAGCAAAATTGTATGTTGTAGGTTTATATTTCCGAGTTCTAAATTCACATTTTCTATTTGTAAATCTAAAATGTCGACATCTTTATTTATAGAGGTCATCTTCTCTATTATATCATTCGTCTTAGAACTGTTCATGTGTCCAAAGAGCTCACCAATAGGAACGTCTTTTACGATATGCAGGTTAAAGAGGTTGCGTGCCTTAAATGTTTGAGCTATTGCCTCAACAATACTATTTCCTTGTGTCGAAAGTGCCACTGAGGGCTCATTAAATAGAAGAGTGCTATTTACCGATACCCGAACAGATAGTTTTGTCTTAGTTATTGTTATGTTTTTATGATCTATATTATAAAGAGAAACGCTAAGCTCATCATATATTTTAGATAAGGCTTTGTCGATCTCATTTTTATAAATCACGACCTCTGTGCTACCGTTGTTTGTTTTTTGAGTCTTTTCTTTATCTTGCCTTATACGTTGCAGAATGGAGGTCATCTCCTGAGAGCCATTTGCCAACAACCTGTTATATTGCTCTTGCATAGCAGCATAACGTTGTTCCTTGCGTATGGAGTCTTGTTGTAGAGAGATGACTTTTAGCATGAGACTTCCTTTTTGTAACCTTAACATAGATACAGAGTCTGCATTATATAAAGAGTCTTTCCTACAAACATCGTATGCTTGGCTCACCCTCTCAAAACGTTTACCCGGAACACAAGCCGATATTATAAAAACTAATATTATAAACAGATACTTCATATTTTGTTTTGTGTTTCTTTTGATGTTTTTAGTCTTATTAAAGGAGATAAACGGAAATAACTTTGTTGATAGCGTTTTGGTGCTTATTATGCAAATATATGAATTTTTTTTGTGATGAAAGAATTTTCATTATATTTGCATGGAAGTTTGAAACTCAAAAGTCTATAAATAGTTGTTTTTAAGATAGTTTAAGAACACTAATTTCGAGATGAAAAGAGCAAATATACTTCCTCATTTAAAATAAAAATATTAAAATCATGGATACTAATAACTCAGAAAAAGGTAAAGGTTATAAATTGGGCGTTACCATCTTATCCGCTGTTATCGTTATTGTAACAGTAATTTTTATAATCAACATCACCTCGATGAAGAAGGACGGAAAACGCATTCTTGAAGAGAAAGAGATGATACAAGAGCAACTTACAACAACATTGGCAGACCTAAGCACCTTGCGTACTTCAAACTCGGAGATTTCCGATAGTTTGAGAGTGGAAAGACAACGTGCGGACTCTCTTATGTCACGTATCAAAAACGAACGTAGATGGAACTCAAGCACCGTTGCCAAATATAAAAAGGAACTCGGCACTTTACGTTCTATAATGCGTAAATATGTTGAGCAAATAAAAGAACTAAACGAGGCTAATGCCAAATTATCACAAGAGAATTTGCAATATCGTGACGAGATAAAAACTACCCAACAGAGGGCTGAGATGGCGGAAGAACAATCCAAAGAGCTTAGTGCTAAAGTGAAGGTGGGAGAGATGATATCAGTAGCTAACATATCACTAAAACCTATCCGCACAAACGACAAAGAGACAATAAGAATAAAGAGAGCTCAAAAGTTGCGTATCGACTTCACTCTTCTTTCAAATTCTATCGCTAAGCCTGGTGACAGAACAGTATATGCACGTGTCATAGATCCAAGTGGCTATCCTCTTTCTTCGTCTCAAGATAAAGTGTTCTCATTTGAAGGTAGAATGATCCCTTATACAGCATCTCGTGTTGTGGATTACCAAAATTCAGACATCAACGTAAGTATATACTATCCATGTAGTGGACTTAGTGAAGGAGCTTATATAGTTGAGGTTTACGTGGATGGGGCTTTGGCAGGTAGAAAAGAAGTGGTCACCAGATAGTTTTAAATTGCGAACTACGGCGTTGGACTTCAGATAGAAAAATGCTCACGTACAATATGTACGCTCCGCTTTTTCTCCTTTGTCCGCCTTGTATTTCATCAATTTAAAAGCTATCTCATCATTCTATAAGTTGCGAACTACGGCGTTGGACTTCAGATAGAAAAAAAAAGGACAAAGTCGTGTTAGTAAAAAATAAAAAAAAGAGTTATTAAAGAATGTGCTTTAATAACTCTTTTTATATTACGGTGTCTGCAATGCAAATAAAACGATGTTAAAATAGGGAAGGGTCGGAGTGTGGCGTGGCAATGCCTAAATGAGAATATGCCTTAGGGGTGGCTTCACGACCTCGTGGAGTACGTTTTATGAAACCCTCCTTGATGAGGTATGGCTCATAAACCTCTTCAATAGTGCCTGCATCTTCACTGACAGCTGTGGCGATGGTGCTAATGCCGACAGGTCCTCCTCCGAACTTATGTATCATAGTATTAAGGATCTTATTATCCATCTGGTCGAGCCCATGTGCGTCTATGTTGAGAGCTGTAAGGGCGTAACGTGTTATCGCTAAGTCGATAGATCCATTCCCTTTAACCATGGCGAAGTCCCGAACACGGCGTAAGAGAGCATTTGCGATACGTGGGGTGCCTCGACTACGAAGAGCAAGCTCATGTGAGGCTTCTTCATCTATGTCGATACCTAAGATAGAAGATGACCTATGGATGATCCCCTGAAGGGTGTTTACATCGTAATATTCTAAAAGGCATTGTATTCCAAAACGAGCTCTTAGTGGAGAGGTGAGAAGTCCACTACGAGTGGTTGCTCCAATGAGTGTGAAGGGAGCTACCGATAGTTGTATGCTACGTGCTCCAGGTCCTTTATCGAGAACCACATCGATAGAGAAATCTTCCATCGCTGAGTATAAATATTCCTCCACAATGGGTGATAGTCGGTGTATCTCGTCGATAAAAAGGACATCTCCCTCATTCAGGTTGGTAAGGAGTCCTGCTAAGTCGCCAGGCTTATCAAGCACAGGTCCTGAAGTGACTTTCATATTGCCTCCCATCTCGTTGCTTATGATTGTCGCAAGGGTTGTCTTCCCAAGTCCCGGAGGTCCATGTAAAAGAACATGGTCTAAAGGCTCATCACGCATTATAGCGGCTTGGATAAAGACACGTAAATTCTCAACTATCTTATCTTGACCGCTGAAACTACTAAGTTCCTGTGGTCTGATTTGAGCGTCTAAATCGTCCTCTCTATTTTCTATAATGGTGTGAATATTCTCCATTGTTATGCCTTTTTAATTATGTTTTTGCGAGCTTCCACCTTCTCGGCAGCATATTCTGCAGTGATGGTGATCTCTTTTACTTTGTCGCTAACTTCATACATGGCATCCATCATTATAGTCTCACAAATTGAACGTAAGCCCCTTGCTCCGAGTGAAAATTCAAGTGCTTTGTCTACTATAAAGTCGAGTGCCTCGTCTGTAAAGATAAGTTTTATGTTGTCATATTCAAAGAGCTTCACATATTGTTTTACAATAGCATTTTTCGGCTCTGTTAATATTTTACGTAAAGCCTCACGTGATAGCGGATCGAGAGAGGTGAGCACAGGCACACGTCCTAAAAGTTCAGGGATAAGCCCAAAGCTCTTTAGGTCTTGAGGTGCTATATATTTTAAAAGATCTTCCTTTTCTATCTTATCACCTCTTTGTGAAGCGTCAAACCCTATGGCAGAGGTGTTTAGTCGTTGTGCAATCTTGTTTACAACACCATTAAAGGCACCTCCACAGATAAATAGTATGTTGCGTGTGTCGATCTGTATGTATTTCTGATCTGGGTGTTTACGTCCTCCTTGTGGTGGTACGTTGACAACAGTCCCTTCAAGGATCTTTAATAGAGCTTGTTGAACTCCTTCGCCCGACACGTCACGAGTGATGGATGGGGTGTCTGCCTTACGAGCAATTTTATCTATCTCATCGATAAAAATTATGCCTCTTTCTGTCATCTCTACATCAAAGTCGGCCGCTTGCAATAGGCGTGAAAGGATGCTTTCCACATCTTCTCCTACATACCCTGCTTCTGTGAGCACCGTAGCGTCAACGATAGTAAAAGGAACGTGCAACAGTCTTGCTATGGTACGTGCAAGAAGTGTCTTTCCTGTTCCTGTCTCGCCGACCATCATGATGTTAGACTTGTCTATTTCTACTTCTTGGTCTGCTTTATCGTTGTGGGATAGCCTTTTATAATGGTTATATACGGCAACGGCAAGGTGTTTTTTGGCACTGTCTTGTCCGATTACATATTCATCAAGGATAGATTTTATCTGTGCTGGCTTGAGTATCTTTTCCGGAGCGATGATGACTTTATTTTTCTTCTTAGTAACGCTCTCTTCAGCAATAATGATATGACCTCTCTCAACGCATTCAGAGCATATGGTAGCTCCGTTGTTTCCCTTAAACATTATAGCACCATTGGTGTCTGTCGTCCCGCAGAACGAACATACAGCAATGCCTTTATCTTTTCCTCCAGCCATTATTTATTTTCCTCTCTTCTAATTAATATACTATCTATAAGACCATACTCAACCGCCTCTTGTGATGATAGCCAATAGTCACGATCAGCATCTTTTTCAATCTGCTTGCGTGTCTTCCCTGTATGTGAAGCTAAAATTTCATAAAGTTCATTTTTTGTCTTTATGAGCTCACGAGCACTAATTTCTATGTCTGATGCTTGCCCCGAAAGACCTCCGCTAATTAGAGGCTGATGGATCATCACCCTTGAGTGTTTTAGAGCTTTCCTCTTTCCTTTTGTCCCTGCAGCAAGAAGAACAGCACCCATCGAAGCTGCCATGCCCGAACAAGTGGTTGTTACATCACATCCTACAAGTTGCATGGTGTCGTAGATCCCAAGACCTGCAGAAACAGATCCACCAGGTGAATTGATATATATAGATATATCTTTCTTAGAGTCGGCAGACTCTAAAAATAATAATTGTGCTTGTATTATGTTTGCCACATCGTCGGTAACGGGACAACCCATAAAAATTATCCTTTCCATCATAAGACGAGAAAAGACATCCATCTGTGCGACGTTTAGTGTGCGCTCCTCTGTGATTACAGGAGATATATATCCGCTGTTAAAACTTTGATATTGGTGTAGTTTTAAAGAACTTATACCGCTGCTAAGAGCGTATTTTTCAAATTCATTTTTCATTCTATATCGAATATTTTATGTTTAGTATCTATCTTGTCTAATATTGTTTTTAACCTTTGCTTGTTACAGTCGGAGATGAATATTTGTCCGAAGTGGTCTCCCGACACGATGCCTATAAGTTCTGCCACACGTTCTAAGTCGAGCTTATCAAATATGTCGTCGAGGAGCAATATCGGTTTACGTCCTACATGGGCAAATAAAATGTCGTATTGTGCAAGCTTTAACGCTATGAGAAACGACTTTTGCTGTCCTTGCGAGCCGTAACGTCTAATAGGGTAGTCCATGATACTCATCTTTATGTCGTCACGATGTATGCCTACTGTGGTATACCCCATTATTTTATCCCTCTCTAAAGCCTCTTCTAAAAGAACATCCATAGGCTTTTTCAGAAGCTGAGAGCTATATCTTAAAGAGACCTCCTCCTTCTCGCCCGAAAGAGTGTGGTAATAACTCTCAACCAAAGGAGCAAGCTCTTCTATTATCTCTTTGCGACGTTTACAGATAGAATTTGCAATGGTTACGGTTTGCATATCTATGATCTCTAAAACATCTTGCGCTTCACCTATAACCTCCGTTTTTAGAATTTTGTTGCGTTGGGTTATAAGAGTGTTATAACTCATAAGCTCACTCATGTGTACAGGGTCTATTTGCGAGATGAAAGAATTTAGGAAACGACGACGTTCATCCCCAGACTCATTTATGATCCCCGTATCATAAGGTGAGACCATGACAAAAGGCAATAGACCTATATGTTCCGCTATTTTAGAATATTCTTTGGTATTCCTCTTTACGCTTTTATTCTTTCCGTTATAAGAAACAACGATGTTTTCATGTCGTCGTTCGGTTATTATATATTCACCCTCCACCATAAAAAACGCTTCGCCATGCCTGATACACATCTTGTCGCTAAGTCCCAAACCGCTCTTACAGAGAGAGAGATAGTGAACCGCATCTAAGATGTTTGTCTTGCCAACGCCATTATTACCGACAAAGCAATTTATCTTATCAGAGAAAGAAAACTGTCTTGTAGATATGTTTTTGAAGTTTATTATGTTGAGCTCTTTAAGAAACATTGAACAAAAGTAGCTAAAAAAAATAAAATTGTGGCTTAAAAAATTTTATTTCGTGTAAAAATGATTAATTTTGCCCAATAATAAGAAGTAAAAAATAAAATAATATAAAATGAAAAAGGAAACAACACAACACTCAGACCCTGAGATTAAAATTGAAAATGCCATTACTCAAACAGAGTCCTTCATTGAGAGGAATAGTAAGAAATTAACTATTATTCTTGCTGTGGCTGTTGTATTGGCGATAGCGATTTTTGGTTATACCCATTTCTACAAGATCCCACGTCAAGCTAAGGCTTCTGTGGCGGCGTATGTGGCTGAACAATATTTTGCTCAAGACTCACTTTCTCTTGCTCTTAATGGAGACGGTTCGAACGATGGATTTATAGCTGTTGTAGACCAATATGGCTCTACACCAACAGGGAACCTTGCTGCTCATTATGCTGGGATATGCTTCTTAAAATTAGGCGATTATGAGTCTGCTATGACATATCTTAAAAAATATAAAGATGTTGATGGTGATGCTGCTGCTATCATAAATGCTCAAAACAAAGGTTTGATTGGTGATGTCTATTCTCAAAAGAAAGATTACAAAAACGCTATTTCTCTATACGAAAAGGCTATTGCGGCAAGTGATAATATGCTAACAGCTCCTATCTATCTTAAAAAATCAGGTCTTATATACGAAGAACAACAAGACTTTGGCAAGGCTCTTGAATGTTACCAAAAGATAAAAACAACGTACTTCAACTCTATGGAAGCACGTGACATCGATAAATACATAGCTCGTTTACAACAAAAATAATGGCATCATCATTAAAAAATCTATCTGTATTCGAATCTGCTGTGCCTAGCGCAGAAGATTTAAGAATTGCAATTGTCGTTTCGGAGTGGAACTCATCTATCACCGAAGGTCTCTTGAAGGGAGCGATACAAGAGTTGCGTGCAGCGGGCTGTCCCGATAAAAACATAATTCTTAAGCGTGTTCCGGGTGCTTATGAGTTGACATTGGCGTGTCAATTATTGTGTGAGCATACAGATGTAGATGCTGTCATAGCGTTAGGATGTATCATAAAAGGTGAAACTCCTCATTTCGACTTTATAGCTATGGGGGTTACAACAGGCATAAACACTGTCGCTCTTGAATATAACACTCCTATTGCCTTTGGTGTCCTTACAACAAACACCCTTGAACAAGCACAAGATCGTAGCGGAGGGAAACTTGGAAATAAAGGAAACGAGGCTGCTGCTGCTGCAATAAAGATGGCGATACTCAAAATAGATGTTGAGGCAGAAGACGAGTAAGACTATAAATTATATAAAAATGAGGATTGATATTTTTTTATCAATCCTTATTTTTTTATTTCCAAAATAAG
Organism: Rikenellaceae bacterium; assembly: GCA_036653215.1. Classification (GTDB taxonomy): domain Bacteria; phylum Bacteroidota; class Bacteroidia; order Bacteroidales; family Rikenellaceae; genus JADFUS01. Next base: position 15,123 of record JAVVUK010000005.1, on the reverse strand, counting down.
CCGGTTCATATAGAAAAAAATATTATTTTTGTAGTTGATATATAAACTATAAGAATAATATTTTTCTCTTTTTATGATAATGTGCTATGATGTTGTAAATCACATCTTTGCCTTTATTATGGTAAGAGGTTGACGTGTAAAACATATCTGATGAAACTAAAAAATATAATTTCCAATACACAAATTGTAGAGATAACAGGAAATTCGGATGTTGAAGTGTCTTCTATTTCCATAGATTCGAGGAATGTTGGGAATGGAGCTCTTTTTGTGGCGCAAAAAGGAACGCAAGTTGATGGACATCAATTTGTGCCTATGGCAATTGAAAAAGGAGCAGTGGCGGTTGTGGTTCAAGAGATGCCTAAGGTTGTAGACAATGGAGTGACTTACGTCCTTGTTTCTGACAGTGATAAGGCTTTAGCGGAAATAGCGTCTCTCTTTTACGGAGAGCCAAGCAAGAAATTGACTCTTGTTGGGGTTACGGGAACAAACGGCAAAACAACAGTGGCCACTCTTTTGTGGCAGCTATACCAAAATATGGGACATAAGACAGGGTTAATATCTACCGTGTCTTATTTTATTGATAAGACGGAATACCCGTCTACACATACAACTCCCGACTCTATTCGGATAAATAAGATGTTGTGTGAGATGGTGAATGAGGGTTGCGAATATTGTTTTATGGAGATTAGCTCGCACAGTGTCGTTCAAAGGCGTGTATGGGGGCTTACCTTTGCAGGAGGCATATTTACAAACATAACACACGACCATCTGGATTATCATAAAACGATGGCTGCATATATAGATGCTAAAAAAGGATTTTTCGATAATCTTCCCTCTACTGCTTTTGCCATCTACAATGGTGATGACAAAAATGGCTCTGTGATGGTTCAAAATTGCTCTGCTCGTAAAATAAGCTATTCGCTTCGTAGCGTTGCCACACATAGAGCTAAAATTGTAGAGTCTTTCTTAGAAGGAACGCTCATACAAATTGACTCACGAGAAGTTTGTGTTCTTCTTGTGGGTCGTTTTAATATATATAACATACTTGCTATCTACTCAGCTGCTTTGGAGTTAGGGTGTGATAAAGAAGTCTTATTTACAGAACTTAGTAAGCTCGTCCATGTATCTGGGCGTTTCGAATGTTATACTTCATCTAAAGGACAAACCGCAATAGTCGATTATGCGCATACTCCAGATGCTCTTGAAAATATACTTCAAACGGTCTCTGAGGTGAAACAACCTTCTCAAAAGGTGTATTGCGTTGTTGGATGTGGTGGTAATCGTGATAAAACAAAACGTCCTATCATGGCTCGTGCGGCAATTGATGGGGCAGACTTTGCTATTATAACCTCAGATAACCCTCGTTTTGAGAAGCCTGAAGATATAATTGCAGATATGACGGTCGAGATCAAAGATGATGCTTCTCTGCAAAGTCGATATACGACAATTGTAGATCGTGCGGAAGCTATAAAAATGGCGTTCTTGCTTTCTCGAAATGATGAGAAGCCTATTATCGTGGTTGCCGGTAAGGGACATGAAAAATATCAAGATGCGTGTGGGGTTAAGTCTCATTTTGATGATGTTGAACAAGTAAAAAAATATTTATAGATGATATACCATATTTCTCAATATTTAGCAGGTAAGTTTTACATATCGGGGATTGGTATGTTTAACTATATATCTTTTCGATCGGCTTTGGCGATAGGTTTTTCTTTGCTTATTGCTATAATATTCGGAGCACAGATAATAAAATATCTAAGAAAAAAACAGATAGGAGAGACCATACGTGATTTGGGCCTTGAAGGTGAAAAAGAGAAAAAGGGAACTCCTACTATGGGTGGTGTGATAATCATATTATCGATAATAATACCGACGCTTCTTTTCTGTGATCTCACAAACGTATATGTGCAACTTATGATTGTCGCTACACTTTGGTTAGGAGGTTTAGGGTTTATTGACGATTACATAAAAGTATTTAAGAAAAATAAAGAAGGGTTAAGTGGTAGGTTGAAGATTGTTGGACAAGTGGGGCTTGGACTTATCGTAGGGCTTACAATGTGGCACAGCCAAGATATCGCTGTGCGTGAGGTGGTTATGAAAAATAGAGTTGTCGTTGAGACATCGCAAGAAGATACAAAAGCTTTGGTTACGACAATCCCTTTTTATAAAAATAATGAGTTCAATTATAAAAAGATATTAAATTTATCCTCTGAAACAGAAGATAATTGGAGTTGGGTGCTTTATGTTGTCGTTGCTGTTTTTGTAATTACAGCGGTCTCAAACGGAGCAAACTTGACAGATGGGCTCGATGGCTTGGCGGCGGGTACTTCAGCAATAGTGGGGTTTGTCTTACTTATCTTTGCCTATGTCTCCGGTAACGCCATATATGCACATTATCTAAACATAATGTATATTCCACATATTGGAGAACTTGTTGTCTTTGGTTCTGCCTTTGTGGGTGCGCTTATCGGTTTTGTGTGGTATAACGGTGCTCCGGCGCAGGTCTTTATGGGCGATACAGGAAGCCTTGCCATAGGAGGTATCATAGCGACCTTTGCTCTTCTTGTCCGCAAGGAGCTTTTACTTCCGCTTTTATGTATAATATTTTTAGTTGAAGTAGTGTCGGTTATTATGCAACGTTATTACTTCAAATATACTAAGAAAAAATATGGTGAGGGACGACGTATATTCCTTATGTCTCCTCTTCATCACCACTACCAAAAAAAAGGTATTGTGGAGACAAAAATTGTTTTACGTATGTGGATTATACAGCTTCTTTTTGCTGTAGCAACCATTGCAACATTAAAAATGCGATAATATATGTCAAGGATTGTGGTGCTTGGAGGAGGAGAGAGTGGTTACGGCTCTGCCTACCTTGCTAAAAAAGAGGGGTTTGAGGTTTTCCTTTCAGATAAAGGAGAGTTAAAAGAGGAATATAGAGAGGCTTTAAGAAATGCCGATATTCGTTTTGAAGAGGGACATCATACGATGGAGAAAATCCTCAATGCTGATATTATAATCAAAAGTCCTGGTCTTCCGGAAAGTGCTCCTGTGATGGTGGCTATTCGAGAACAAGGGATAAAAGTAGTCTCTGAAATAGAATTTGCAGGCAAATATTGCAAAGCAAAAACGATATGTGTGACTGGTAGTAATGGCAAGACAACTACAGTATCTTTAATTTATGATATGTTAGTTGGAGCAGGCTATAACGTTGCGTTAGGTGGAAACATAGGCAAGTCGTTTGCTCTCTCTGTGGCAACTCAAGATTATGATTGGTATGTGTTGGAGTTGAGTAGCTTTCAACTTGACGATATGTTTGACTTTAAGGCGGACATATCTCTCTTGACAAATATAACTCCCGATCACTTAGATCGTTATGATCACGATATGTCTAAATACGTAAAGAGCAAATTCCGTATTTTGCAAAATCAAACGTCAAAAGAGAGTTTCATATATAACTTAGACGACCCTTATACTATGGATTATCTAAGCAAAAATAAGATAAATGGTCTTCAGATGTTCGGCATTACTTCTGCTTCAAAAAAAGGGAATTTTTTCGATAAAGAAAGTGGCTTTTTGAGTTTTAACATAGACGGTAAAAATGTAGAGTTGAACCTTTCTATGAGGCTTTGTAGTGGGGTGCATAACGCATATAATTTCTCACAAGCTGCTGCTGCTGCTCTCATGGCTGGGGTTTCGTGTGAGGATGTTCAAAAAAGCATAAATACATTTCAAGGGATAGAGCACAGGGTAGAGGCTGCCGGAGAGAGAGAAGGTGTTCGTTATATCAACGACTCTAAGGCGACAAACGTAGATGCGGCATGGTATGCTCTTGAGGCGACAAAAGAGCCAACGGTATGGATCGCTGGTGGCACAGACAAGGGAAACGACTATTCTCAACTTTATGGTGTCATCTCAAATGTGCACACATTAGTATGTATGGGGGTTGATAACAGTAAGCTCATTGCTGCTTTTGAGGGTAAGATACCAAAAATAATATCTACCGCTACTTTTGTAGATGCTATGGAAGCTGCTATTGGAGCTGCACAACGTGGTGATGTGGTGCTTTTGTCTCCGGCGTGTGCAAGTTTTGATCTATTTAAAAATTATGAAGATAGAGGTAGGCTATTCAAAGAATATATTAAAAATAAAAAATGAGAATTAACATTGCTTCTTGGCGACAGTTTTTTAAGAAAGAGTTTGAAGGTACAGGGGTGATATGGTTTTTTATCCTTGTCCTTATGGCTATCTCGATATTAGAGATTTATTCTATATCTGGGGCTAATACTTTTGCACAGAAAAGTGGTAACACGGCACTTTTCTTTGTCGATAGGATAAAACACGTTGTATTTTCTATTGTCATAATAGTAGGGCTTCAGCTCTTTCCTACATATCGCTATTTACGTGATGTGAGGTGGTTGAAGTTCCTTTATATCTGTGCGCTTATGGTGCAGGTGTCGATGATATTTTTCGGTACTGACGACTCTGTCGGTGGTGAGGCAAAGCGTAGTATCTTCGGTATTCAACCCACAGAATTTACTACTATAATAACACTTATATATTCGGTTTTCTTATTTCAGAAAAATCAAAATATAATAAGAGACATAAACTATCTTCCTGTAACACACATCTATAATTATGCTAAATTAAAATTTAACACTCTTGTCCTTAAACACGATTTAGAAAAGGAAGATCGTAAAGCGATATTAGAGAGAAAAAGAGCCGCTTACATATATGCCCATTATGCCATACCTATGGTTGCTCCTATGTTATTGCTTTTCTTCTCTATTGTCTTGGGAAATCACCTATCTTCAGGACTTATGTTGGCAATAGTGTGGATTGTTACTGCTTTTGTGGCAGGACTTCCTTTTTGGCGTCATGTTAAAGTTGTTCTTATTGCTGGTGCTATGGGGCTTGTCTTGATCTATATCCTTGAAGGTGTAGGACGTACAGGCACATGGACTTCACGTATAGATAACTATGTGGTTAATCTTTTGGGACCTATGCCCGATGTGCACTCACGTGACTATGAACTTACTCAGGTCAATATGGCTGAAATAGCTATTGCGTTAGGTGTTAAGCCGGCTGCTCTTAGTGAGGGAAGCCTACAACGATCACTCCTTCAACAATCATATACAGACTATATATTTGCAATTATAGTAGAGCGATATTCTATTGTCGGGGTCATTGTGCTCTTTGCTTTATATACAAGTCTATATTACCGTTTTCGTGGATTAGCACGAAGACTTAAAAGTAACTATGACGCTATGGTGATCTATACTTTAGGCTTCTATATACTGTTTCAAATGATGATACACGTATATGTAAGTACGGGGCTCGCCCCTTCCACAGGTCTTACCTTGCCTTTTATAAGTAAAGGAGGCTCGTCTCTTATGGCTATGTCGGTTGCTGTTGGAATAATATTAAGCTATAACAAAGCCGACAAAATGGTCGCTGACACTGTGGAGGCGGATGAATTTATAGAAGAGAGCATTAAAGCAACAGATGATAAGTTGCAAGAACGTGCTAATGAGGCGTTGGAGGCTGATTTGAGAAATATCGAAAATATAGAGAAAAATAATAATGATGAAGAACAAGCATAGGATTATCCTAAGTGGAGGCGGAACAGCAGGACACATATATCCGGCTGTTGCGGTGGCAGAAGCTCTTGCCGAACGTTATGGAAAAGATAATATAGAAATACTTTTTGTTGGAGCACGTGGGAAAATGGAGATGACGAAGGTGGCAGCGTTGGGATACAACATAGTAGGTCTTCCCATTGTTGGCTTGCGTCGTAGCTTGTCGCCTCAAAACTTGTTGCTTCCCTTTAGGTTGCTTCGAAGTTACCTTATGGCATATTCTATATTGAAAAAGTTTCGTCCTGAGGCTGTTGTCGGATTTGGCGGTTATGCCTCTGTGCCGATCCTTAAATGTGCTCAGACCTTAAATATACGTACCATGCTGTGGGAAGGAAACTCATATGGTGGTGTTGCAAATAGGCTATTAGGCAAAAAGGCGGAGGCTATATTTGTATCTTACGATAATATGGATCGTTTTTTCGATAAAGAGAAACTTGTTCGTAGTGGAAACCCTTTACGTGGAGATATATTCAATAAGTCGGTTGATAAAAATGCGGCATATACATATTTCGGATTTACGGGAGAGAGACCTATACTTATGGTAACAGGTGGTAGTCTGGGATCACGCATCCTTAATGAGTCTGTCATGGCGTTTCTTGAAGAGGTTATTGCTGAAAAGAAGATAGATCTTATTTGGCAGGTGGGAAGCTATTACGAGAAAGAGATAAAAGAACGTGTGGCTCAATATGATGGTAAAATGTCAAATGTGTGGCTTGGTGCTTTTATTAATAAAATGGATTTTGCTTACGCCATAGCAGATGTCGTCGTGGGACGTGGTGGAGCTTCTACAATTTCAGAATTAGCACTTCTTGGTAAGTCGGCAATAATAGTGCCTTCTTCAAATGTGGCAGAAGACCATCAGACAAAAAACGCTATGTCTCTGAAAAATGTGGGTGCCGTAGAGATGATCTCCGATGCCGATGCTCCTACAAAGCTTATTCCAACGGCGATAGAGCTTATTTTTGATACCGAAAAGTTGAAGTCGCTAAGAGAAAATATAAAACAATTTGCTGTTGCCGACTCTGCTGAAATAATAGTAAATACTATAAATCTGAAATAATGGAAATAAAGGAATTAGATAAATATACAAGTTATTACTTCATCGGTATAGGAGGTATCGGGATGAGTGCCTTGGCACGTCTTTTCCTTAATGATGGCAAAAAAGTAGCAGGTTATGATAGAGTTCTTTCTCCTCTTACACAAGAGCTTGAAGATCAAGGCATAAAAGTTCATTATAACGATGATATATCTCTTATAGAAAGTGAGTTTAAAGATAAAAAGCATACTATGGTGGTCTATACTCCTGCTGTGCCTTCGTCTCATAGCGAACTTAACTTTTTTATAGATAATGGATTTACGGTGGTCAAACGTTCTAAGATGTTGGGTGTTGTAAGTCACGGGAAATACCTTATGGCTGTTGCTGGTACTCATGGTAAAACCTCGACCTCTACTATGCTTGCGCACCTCAATAAACTTGCTTCTACCGATGGCGATGGAAGTGCTGTTTTGGGTGGTATATCACGTAACTATGGCTCAAATCTAATCTTAGGCAAAGGAAAAAGGCTTACCGTTGAGGCTGATGAGTTCGATCGTTCATTTTTACAACTATACCCTAATGTAGCTCTTATAACATCTACTGACAGTGATCACCTTGACATATATGGAACACACGAAGAATTTGCCAAAGGCTTTGGGCAGTTTGCCTCTCAAGTAAAAGATACGCTCATATATCGTAGTGGCATAGATTTAGTTTTGCCTCCTATACGTTGTTTTAGCTATGGCACAGACGAACGTTCCGATTTCTATGCTATAAATATGTCGCTTCAACAATCGGGATGTTATGATTTTGATGTTGTGATGCCCGATAGGGTTGTTAAAAACATACATCTTGGGATACCAGGACGTATAAATGTTGAAAATTGTGTTGGAGCAATGGCTATGATGTGGGTTGCTGGTTTTGATGAGGCTAAAGCACGTGAGGCTCTTGCTTCTTTTAGAGGTGTGAAACGTCGTTTTGAGATATATATAAACACGCCAAATCGCCTCTATATAGACGACTATGCTCACCATCCAACTGAGCTTCGTGCAACGATAGAATCTGTAAGAGCTATGTATCCAGGTAGGCATCTTACGATAGCATTTCAACCACATCTATATTCACGAACACGTGACTTTGCTCAAGGGTTTGCCGAGTCGCTTTCTCTCTCTGACAGGACTATCCTTATCCCTATATACCCTGCTCGTGAAGAGCCTATTGAGGGTGTTACCTCTGGTATGTTATTAGATATGATTACAATTTCTGATAAGAGACTTATAGATAGGGATAAACTTGTGGATGAAGTTGCCGCATTAGATTGTGATATTTTTATCTCTTTTGGTGCTGGAGACATAGGGCTTTTGAGTGAAGAATTTGCGAAAAAACTAAAAGTATGAAAATAACAACGGGGCGAAAAATTGTTGACTATATCGTAATAGTATTGGTACTCACATTGTTTGTTATTGTGGGCATCTATGCTGCACATAGGAAAAAAACTCTTATGTTATCTCAAATAGAAGTTGACATTAAAGATAGTGGTACTCATGAATTTATTACCGTAGACGATGTTTTGGCAATCGTTGATAGAAGCAATATAAAGGTCGGACATATATTATGTTCTTCTATTGATGTAAAGTCTCTTAAGCACGTGTTAGGTGCTAACACATATATAAAAAAGCTAAAATGCTATGTTGGCTTTTTCAGTGGTGTTTTGTATATAGATATAGAACAAGTAGAACCTCTTTTCCGTGTTTTCGACCGTGATGGTAAGAGTTATTATGTGGATGAAGACGGCAGATATGTATTAAAAAATAACTTAAAAAGTTATGATATTGTTGTTGTGACAAACAACGACAATATGTTATTTAATGCGGCATCAAAAAAAAGTGCTAAAAAAGGGGATAACATTGAAAAATTAGTTACTTTTGTTAAATATATTAACGAAGATGACTTTCTCACATCCCTTATAACTCAAATAAACATTACAGAGGGTGGATTGGTGGAGATCGTTCCTTGTGTTGGTAGGCAAACTATCGTGTTAGGAAGGCTTCATAACATCGATCAAGTACAGTCTAACATATACAAGATAAAGGCGTTTTATACTGAAGGACGTGACTTAGGACTTCTTAGTAAATATAAAAAGATAGATATTAGCCATAGTAATCAAATAATTTGCACATATTAAAGTTTATGACAGAGAATAACTATATAGCCGCCATAGATATAGGTGGTAGTAAGGTAGTGGTCGCCGTAGGGGATGTTTCTCCAAATGGTGAAGTTCAGATTTTAGCTGCTTATAGTGAACCTATGGACGGGGAGGCAGTGCGTAATGGAGAAGTACGTAACGTCATAAATCTGCAAAACAAAGTAAAAAAATGTCTCGATAACATAAAAGAGGAAGAGGGTTTTGTGATAGATAAAGCCATAGTCAACCTTTCTGGAGCTCATATTCAATGTGTCGATTTTGATTACACTATAAATATACGTAACTCGGCAAAACAAGTTACAAAAAGTGACTTAGATGAGCTTCTTGCTGAGGCTATAAATAAACACACATATGACAACTTCTATATAGTAGATATTATCCCTCAAGCATACTATGTAGATGGTCTTCATGTGTCGTCTCCTCTTGGAACGATAGGCAAGAAGATAAAAGGTGAATTTTGTGTTATGGTATGCGACAAAACTCATAAAATTGTCTTCGACCAGATATTCAAAAGTCTTGGTATCACGCCTCTTGCATACACACTTAGTGCTTTGGCATCTGCTGAGGCTGTGCTTCTTGATGATGAACGTGAATATGGAGTGGCCATGATCGACATCGGAAGCGACTGTTGCGATATTGTTGTTTATAAAGATAACATCCCTTGTGATCTTGGTGTGGTGCCTCTTGGCGGACGTAACATAAACGACGATATAGCTTCTTTGAAAGTTCTCCCTCGATATATAGAGAGTATAAAAGTAAATTACGCTCGTGCTTTGGCTGAAAATGCCGATTATAACAAAGTCATATCACTGCCAATAAAGAGTGATAACATAAATAAAAGAGTTATCGTAAGAGAACTTTGCGGTGTGGTTGAAGCTCGTGTTCGTGAGATGGCTGAAGAGGTGATGCACTTCTTGGAAGATGGCGGACGTTTTCGTGGTCTGGGTGCAGGTATAGTGCTCACTGGTGGATGTGCAAAACTTCAAGATATAGACGTTGTTTTTAAAGATGTTACAGGTTACGACAATGTTGTTGTACGTTACCCTAATATGGCAGGACAAGAAAATAGTGAGGTGCTTAATGACCCTGAATATTCTACTGTCGTAGGTCTTCTTATGAACGGCAAGTTCCTTATCACAAATGCGAATTACCGTAATGGTGTCACTTGTATGGAGAAAGAAGAAGAGGAAGCTCCTATGGATCGTTTTGTGGAGCCTGAAAATGAGATCATGGACGAGAGATATATCCTTAAAGAGGAGGAGGAAGAAGAAGTTGAGGTAGTAGTTAAAGAAGAAAGAGATATTATAATTGTTGACGATGCCCCAAAAGAAGAGGATGAAGAGGATGAGGAGGAGGACGAAGACGAAGACGAAGAGGAGGACGAAGAATATGAAGACGATGATGAATATGAAGACGATGATGAGGAAGAAGAAAAGAAAGCCTCTCCGTTAAAGAATTTCTTCGGACGTTTCAAACTCTCTGAACCTAAGGATGACGTTAATGATATAGATAGATAAATAATAATTTCGTTGTCATAGCGTATTTTAAATAACTTGACAATATATATTTATGTCTCTCAATAATACGATAAATATGAAATATTCAGATATAGATGATTACGCTTTTGGTGATATAAGTGTAGACGACATTATAAACTCATCTAAAGATAATGTAAAGATTAAATCAAAATCTAAGATATTGGTTGTCGGTGTTGGTGGTTGCGGTGGAAACATTGTAGATGCCATGTATAACGGACAAGCAGAACAGAAAAAAGAAGATATAGGCTTCTTGCTTTGTAATACTGATGAGGAAGCGTTAGGGACAAAAAAAGTTCCTATGAAAGTTATCTTAGGAGCTCGTGTTACTCGTGGTAAAGGAGCCGGTGGAGATCCTGAAATTGGTGAGCAGGCGGCTTCAGATAGTGAGATGCAGATACGTTCCATATTCTCGGAGTTTAAGCCAGACATGGTCTTTATTACTGCCGGAATGGGTGGTGGCACAGGTACAGGTGCTGCGCACGTCATTGCCGGTATTGCTGCCGATATGGGGATACTTACAGTCGGGGTTTTCACTATGCCATTTCAACATGAGGGGGCTCGCAAGTTAGAGTTTGCTAAAAAAGGGTTGGAAAAGGCGAAAGAGTTTTTAGACGGCAGACTAATAATAAATAACGAGGAGCTATTCCATTGTGGTTCTATAACAAAGCAAAAAGCTTATGCTAAGGCTAATGCTGTTCTTATAGAGGCGGCATCTGGTATTGCGGACATCATATTAACACAATTTAGTGAAAATATAGATTTCCGTGATGTGGAAAATGCTATTCGTGGTCAAGGGTTAATAAACATAGGTACTGCCTTTGTTAGTAAACGTACCCCTGATACCCCTAAAAACCTTATCAACAGCATACTTACCTCCCCACTTGTTGCGGACAACGATATATATGGTTCTAAGAACATAATCGCAACTGTGAAATATGGTAAAGATGGACTTCTTATAAGCGAACAACAAGCGATCATGAATTCTATATCTGAAGTTACAGGTGGCAAATATGAAATGTTGAAATTTGCAGATGCCTATGACCCGGCTATGGAGGATAATGCTATACGTATTACACTTATAGCAACAGGATATACCGGTATCGAACGTGCCGTTGAGGAAGATATTGCGAAAAAAGGCGATACCGACAGGACAAAAGGTCGTATAAAAAAGATCTTTGAACTTACTCATGACACTCATCGTATTGGTCGCCATAGAACAGAATCTGATGTTGATAAAGAAGATATTCCTGCATATAAACGTCAGAAGAAAAATATAACTTGCTTTGTTGACGAGGGGCAAATAGAAATAATTGAATTACACGAAGAGTAACAGATAACACACTAACGAAATATTATAAAATGGCAAACATAGTAGGGGGGCTTTTAGGTCTTCTGTTTGGAACTAAAGTAGAGAAAGATAGAAAGGCCGTGATGCCTTATGTGGATAACATCAAAAAATTTGAGAGTGAGATGCTCTCTCTTTCAAATGATGAGCTTAGAGGTAAGACGTTAATGTTGAAAGATATTATCGCTAAGGCTCTTGAAGCTGACCGTAAGGAGATCGTTGAGATGAGAGCTATGCTTGAAGATGCTTCGCTTCCAATATCAAAAAAAGAACAAGTATCGAAAGATATAGATAAGAAAATTAAAGATATAGATAACACCATTGAAGCGGAGCTTGACAAGATATTGCCAGAGGCTTTTGCTATCATCAAAGAGACCGCTCGTAGGTTTAAGGAGAATGAAACCATTGTCGTTTCTGCTTCAGATGCTGATAGGGAACTTACAACAAAGAAAGATTTTGTGACCATTGATGGTGATAAAGCAATATACAAAACATCATGGAGTGCCGGAGGAAACCTCCTAAATTGGGATATGGTACACTATGACTCACAGCTTTTTGGTGGGGTAGTGTTACATCAAGGTAAAATTGCTGAGATGGCAACAGGGGAGGGTAAAACCCTTGTCTCTACTCTTCCTATATACCTAAACGCACTTACAGGTCTTGGCGTTCATGTGGTGACTGTCAATGACTATCTTGCAAAACGTGACTGTGAATGGATGGGGCCGATATTCGAGTTTCATGGGTTGACAGTCGATTGTATAGATAACCACCAACCAAACTCAGTAGGTCGTAAAAAGGCGTACATGGCAGATGTCACCTATGGTACAAATAACGAATTTGGCTTTGACTATTTGCGTGATAATATGGCTACTTCGGCAGAAGAGCTTGTGCAACGTAAACACCAATATGCAATTGTCGATGAGGTCGACTCTGTGCTTATTGACGATGCTCGTACTCCTCTTATAATCTCTGGTCCTGTGCCTAAGGGGGATGATCAGCTTTTTGATGAGTATAAGCCAAGCGTCAGTTCTCTATATGCGCTTCAGAAAAATTACGTAACTTCGATACTTGTAGATGCTAAAAAGCTAATCGCTGAGGGTAACACCGAAGAGGGTGGTAAGTTGTTATATCGTGCTCATAAAGGACTTCCTAAATATACTCCGCTCATAAAGTTCCTCTCTGAACAAGGTAACAAAACCTTGATGCAGAAAATAGAAAACGAGTTTATGTCAGACAGCAACAAACGTATGCCTGAGATAACAAATGATCTTTATTTTGTGATTGACGAGAAGATAAATTCTGTCGATCTTACTGACAAAGGGCTTGATAAGCTCTCTGAGGGATATGGAGATGCTGAGTTTTTTATCCTTCCCGAAATTTCAAGTCGTTTGGCGAAAATCGAAAACGACCCTGCGCTTACTGAAGAGCAGAAACAAACAGGGAAGAGCGAGGTGATGGCAGAATATTCTCTTAAGTCAGAGCGTATACATACCATCTCACAACTCCTAAAGGCATATAGTCTCTTTGAGAAAGATATAGAATATGTAGTCGTCGAGAATAAAGTTAAGATTGTCGATGAGCAGACAGGTCGTATAATGGAGGGTCGTCGTTATTCCGATGGGCTTCACCAAGCAATTGAGGCTAAGGAAAATGTGACTGTTGAGGCTGCTACACAGACCTTTGCTACCGTAACACTTCAAAATTTCTTCCGTATGTACCATAAACTATCTGGTATGACAGGTACGGCGGAGACTGAGGCGAGTGAGTTTTGGAACATCTATAAACTTGATGTGGTAGTGATCCCAACAAACCGTCCTGTAATAAGAAATGACAAGCAAGATTTAGTATATAAGACCAAAAGAGAGAAGTATGCTGCTGTAATTGGTGACATAGAAAAGCTTGTTAAAGAGGGTCGTCCGGTGCTTGTCGGAACAACATCTGTTGAGGTGTCCGAGCTTCTTGGTAAGATGCTTAAGATGAGAGGTATTCCTCATAATGTCTTAAATGCGAAACAACATATGCTTGAGGCGCAGATAGTGCGTGAGGCAGGACAAAGCGGACAGGTGACCATAGCTACTAACATGGCAGGTCGTGGTACCGATATTAAACTCTCAGAAGAAGTGAAGGTGGCTGGGGGACTTGCTATCATAGGTACAGAACGTCACGAGTCTCGTCGTGTAGATAGACAGTTGCGTGGACGTAGTGGTCGTCAAGGAGATCCAGGATCATCACAATTCTTCGTCTCTTTTGAAGATAACTTGATGCGTCTTTTTGGTTCAGATAGGGTTATGCGTATGACTGACCGCATGGGTCTTGAAGAGGGTGAAGCATTGCAAGCAGGCATGATGACAAAAGCGATCGAGAGAGCGCAAAAGAAAGTTGAGGAAAATAACTTCGGTACTCGTAAACACTTGCTTCAATATGATGACGTGATGAACTCACAACGTGAGGTTATCTATTCTCGTCGTCGTAGTGCCTTATATGGCGATCGTCTTGAGGTAGATGTCAATAACATGATTGCCGACTATGCCATAACTTTTGTTCGTGCAAATAGAGATCTTTCGTTAGACGATTTTAACTTAGAACTCATAAAAGAACTTTCAATAAAGAGTCCTTTTACAGAGAAACAATATGAGAGTGACAAAGATGATGATCTTGCAGATATGCTTGCAGACGAGATGTTTAAGAGCTATAAGACAAAAGGAACATCTCTTGCTAAGATGCTATTGCCATTTTTCAAAACCGTGAAAGAGGGAAACCCAAATGTAAACAGGATAGCATTCCCATTCACAGATGGAATAAAAGGATTTAACGTTCCAATAGATATAGATCGTGCTATTGATAGTGAGGGAGCTTCGATATTCTCCGACTTTAGTAAGATCATGCTTCTTCATATAATAGACGAGAATTGGAAAGAGCATCTTCGTGATATGGATGACCTTCGTCAATCGGTGCAAAATGCTACTTACGAGCAGAAAGACCCTCTCCTAATATACAAATTTGAGTCGTTCGAGCTATTTAGCGTCATGCTTGAAAAGATAAATAGAGAGACCCTTTCTCTACTTCTTAAAGTGTATGTCAATGCACGTCAAGAAGAACCTCAGCATCGTCCTGCTCAAACACGTGGTAACATAGACGTGGAAAAACAACGTTCTATACAACGTGAGGTTGCCATGAAAGCAGGTCGTGGCGGAGAAGCACAGAAGACCATGCCGATAGAGGTTGGCAAGAAGGTAGGACGTAATGAGCCTTGTCCTTGTGGATCGGGGAAGAAGTATAAACAATGTCATGGTCGATAGATAACCTAAAAATTGCGAACTACGGCGTTGAACGTCAGATAGAAAAATACTCACGTACCA
>JAVVUK010000004.1:0-45355 GCA_036653215.1 Rikenellaceae bacterium | reverse complement strand
CACGTATCTCACCACCAGCACCTGTTGCAGCCCCATTAAAAGGCTCTACGGTAGTTGGGAAGTTATGTGTTTCCGCTTTTATAGATATTACAGATTCGAAATCGGTAACTTTAAAGAAGTCGGGTTTGTCGTGCGATGCAGGAGCAAATTGCTCTACCACAGGACCCTTAAGGAAAGCGCAATTGTCTTTATATGCCGAAACGACTCCGTTATGATTTGCCTTAGTTGTATTTTTTATAAGACCGAAAAGAGAGGTTTCTTTTTCTACTCCGTCTATAATAAATTTACCGTTAAATATTTTGTGACGACAATGCTCCGAGTTTACTTGAGAAAAGCCAAACACCTCAGAGTCTGTAAGACGACGACCTACTTTTTTAGCTATTCCTTCAAGATAAATCACCTCTTGCTCATTAAGAGCTAAACCTTGCTCTTTGTTGTAAGCACGAATATCTTCTATATATATTATAGGTTCTACCTTAGCGGTGATGTTGTATACATCTTGACCGATACCGTCATAAAAGCGATATAGCATCTTGTCGTACTCCACTGCCTTTGTAGGGACAGGGATAAACTCCTCAATACGCTCAATACCAGATATACCCATATTTTGCGTTATCTCAACGGCATTTGTACTCCATGGTGTGATCATCTCTCGTCGTGGTCCTATGAAAAACCCTTTAACACTTTCAGCATTAATAATTTCGGCATTGCCATAGAGCCATTTTAGTTTGTCAACATCTTCGGAAGAGAGTGTTGAACGTACTTGCGTTGCATATACGACACTTTCGTTTTTAAATAATAGTATCATCCGTATTTATTTTTTATTTAAAACATTTTCGCAAAGATACATATTTTTTCTATCTTTGCAAAAGAGTGAAAGAATGTTTATAGATGGCTGACAAAAACAGTCCCATAGGAGTTTTCGACTCTGGAATAGGGGGACTTACGATACTTAAAAAAATAAGAACCCTCATGAAGCATGAGGATATAATATATTTTGCAGACACAGCCTCCTGCCCTTATGGGGAGAGGAGCCGTGAGGAGATAATAGAGCTCTCACGCAAGGCGATAAGGTTACTAATCGAAAAAGGAGTTAAGGTTATTGTCATTGCCTGCAACACCGCTTCCACAACCTCGTCTGCTGTATTACGACACGAATTTTCGATACCCATAATCGCTACCGAACCTGCCGTAAAACCTGCTGTTGAAAACACGAAAAGTGGAATAATAGGAGTCCTCGCCACACGTTCTACCATCGAAAGCGGACAGATAGATCGTCTTGCCTTGATGTATGGTAAAGACGTTAAGGTGATTAAGCAAATAGGACATTCCTTAGTCGACATAGTAGAGGGTGGAAAGACAACTTCTCCACAAGCAAAGGAGCTTTTAGAGAGTTACATAAGCCCCATGGTAGAGTTGGGATGTGACCATATTGTTTTAGGGTGCACACATTACCCTTTTTTAAAAAGCACCATCTTTTCCATACTAAAAGACAAAGGGAAAGACGATATAAAAGTTATAGATACTGCCGAGCCTGTCGCTAAAAGGGTGAGGTCTGTTTTACAAGATAATGACCTAACGACCGACCGCTTAGACGACGGCACCACCACTTTCATCAGCAGCTCTGCCTCACAAAGTGGAGAGCAGCTGCAAGCGATCTTTAATACGATAAATAGATAAATATGCCCCAACAAAAGAGTGACATCTCGTTAAGCCACAAGCCGAAACGTCATAAAAAAATCATAAAGAAAAAGAAGCCACAGAGCCCTCCAAGCAAGGTCTTTAGTTTTCTATTTGCCTCAAAGAATGAGAGTCCTAAGAGCAAACCTGTAACTCCAATAACAAAAGGACGAAAGAGAAAAGAGAAAAAAGAGATGAGTCCTGCAAGGAAAATAACAATATTCCTTATCATATTTGCCATATCTGTTTTCTCGTTAATATCTACCACATCTCATATTTTTACATGGGAAACTCAAGACAACATTTGTGGTCCTTTGGGCTATAAGCTTGCCGATATTATTATAGGACAATGGTTTGGAATATGGGGCTTTTTATTGCCTTTCTTGATTTTGTTCTCTACAATCCTTGTCATGAACAAGAAACTGCCGGGAGTGCGTAAGATATGTGCTTCAACCCTCTTTGCCCTTGCCGTATTTCCTGTGATAACCGCCTTTATAGCCTCTTATTTTGAAGATTCTTTTTGCGGTGGTGTAGGCGTTGGCGGAGGCTATGGCTCGACACTTTTATTATATGGACGTGAAACAATTGGCACTGGAGGACTTGTTATAACCTCAATCGTGCTTACCCTACTTTGGATACTTTACAGCATTCCTAAAAGTGAGGGTTTGTTTATGAAATCGTCAAAAGCGGTGACTGACAAAGTATTTAAACCATCGGAGGAAAAGCCAGAAGTCAAACCTATCATCAAAGACTCTATGGACGATGACGATCCGTTTATTGACGACAACAAAGAAGAAGAGGAAGAAATAGAAGAAGAAGAAGAGGATGACCAAGAGGAAGAGCTACGCCAAAGCCTAAGAGAGAAACTTATGAATGAGACGACAGCCAAAGGTCGTAATATGTATGTCGATGTGGAAGAGCATATACGTGCTTTTAGCAACAGTAGCAACGACATTATAGGCGAAGCAGAGGTTGAAGACGATATTCCTATGATAGAAGTACCCACAAGAGAAGAGGATGAGGTGAAGGAAGAGGACATAATAAAACCTATACTTTTAGAAGACGACGGGGTAGACTTTGAGATCGCCGTAACAGGAAACAGCGTTGTCACCGATGGTGATGGGGTTAAGATAAAATACAACATCCCCGACGAGATGGAGGAGAGTGACATAACACAAGAGGTCTATGACCCTACACGTGAGTTGTCTAACTATAAACTGCCTCCTATAAGCCTGCTTAACGATAGAGCAGTCCTCATAAACGTCTCAGCAGAGGAGAAGGCCGAAAATAAACGTCGAATAGTAAGCACACTCAAGGATTTTGGGATCAACATAGAGAGCATACGTGTTACTGCAGGACCAACAGTCACCTTATATGAAATTGTGCCGGCATCAGGGGTTCGTATCTCAAAGATTAAAAACCTTGAGGACAACATAGCTCTAAGCCTTTCTGCATTAGGGATCCGTATAATTGCTCCCATGCCAGGCAAGGGAACAATAGGAATTGAGGTGCCTAATAAAAACACAGAGATAGTATCTATGTATTCTGTCCTTAAATCAAAACCGTTTCAAGAGAGTACGGCAGAATTACCGATTGTCATGGGACGTACCATACAAAATGAAGATTATGTATTTGACCTTGCCAAAGCACCTCACCTTTTAGTTGCCGGAGCAACAGGTCAAGGCAAGTCGGTTGGGTTAAATGTAATCATGACATCCTTATTATATAAGAAACACCCTGCTGAACTTAAATTTATCCTTGTAGACCCTAAAAAGGTAGAACTTGCCCTTTATAAAAATATAGAAAAGCACTATTTAGCAAAGCTTCCAGATGCTGACGAGGCGATAATTACAGACACAGACAAAGTCATCCACACCCTAAATTCGTTGTGTATAGAGATGGACGAACGTTACTCACTTCTTAAGATGGCGAAGGTGGTGCGCATAAAAGACTATAACGAGAAGTTTAAAAATAGACGTTTAAACCCAAATAAAGGACACCGTTTCTTGCCTTATTTTGTAGTTATAATAGATGAGTTTGCAGACCTTATTATGACTGCCGGCAAAGAGATAGAAACGCCTATTTCACGTATAGCACAACTTGCTCGTGCCGTCGGTATACACCTTGTCATTGCCACACAAAGACCAACGGTAAACATTATTACTGGTGTCATAAAGGCGAACTTCCCAACACGTATTGCGTTCCGTGTAACCTCGTCTATCGACTCCAAGACCATCCTCGACCATGTAGGAGCAAACCAACTTATCGGGTGTGGAGATATGCTTGTCTCAAATAGCAATGAGCTTACACGTGTTCAATGCGCCTTTGTGGATACGCCCGAAGTTGAGAAGATCACCGAATTTATAGGAAGCCAACAAGGGTATCCTACGCCTTACGAATTACCAGAATTTGTGCCTGAGACAAAAGACACGAAAGAAAATAATAACAATGGCGGATATGGTGAAAGCATCACCCAACGACGAGATGTACGCTTTGACGAAATCGCTCGTTATGTGGTGCAGAACCAACAAGGGTCGGCATCGACAATACAACGTAACTTCTCCATAGGCTTTAACCGTGCAGGACGCATAATGGACCAACTTGAAAAAGCGGGCATTGTCGGTCCTCAACACGGCAGCAAACCACGTAACGTTATAATTACAGACCTCACTTCTCTTGAGATACATATGATAGACCTTGACAGACAAGAGAGTAGGGGTAATAGATATTAAGTAATAAATTATGATACTTTTTGAAGAAAATACCAGAGAAGAACAAATTCTTTGTGTAGCAAAAGCCATGATGACGGCAATACGTACTGCTCCGAAAGCAAAAGGAGTAGACAACATCGAAACTGGCGTAATTAGCGGCATCACAGTTCGCCGATTAGCCGCACGAATGAGGGATATTGGCAAAGAACAGGGGCTTTCTTTTTTTCTACGTGACGCTGAAAATATAGAAAATTCTGCTTGCGTAGTGCTTGTCGGAGCAAAACAGATAGACCAGAAACTAAATTGTGGACAATGTGGCTATCCGACCTGTCAAGAAAGAGAAAACACACATCCCACAACGCCATGTTCGTTTATCTTCATAAATCAAGGCATAGCAGTAGGATCGGCAGTGTCTGTGGCAGCAGATAACAGAGTCGATTGTCGTGTTATGTATTCCGCTGGAGTGGCAGCACGAGATTTAGACTTACTTAGTAATTGTAGAAATATATTGGCAATACCTCTTAGCTGTAGTGGCAAGAGCCCATATTTTGACAGAAAATAAGAACCCGTTTCTTGTATAGAAACTAAAAAAACAATGTTATGTTTAAAAAAGAGACTTACGTAAACAGACGTGCACGTCTAAAAAAGGATGTCGGAAGTGGCATACTATTATTTTTAGGTAACAATGAGGTCGGCATGAACTACCTTGACAATACTTTTCCTTATTATCAAGACGCTTCATTCAATTATTTTTTCGGATTAAAACAAGCTAATCTCACCTCTATTATAGATATAGACGAAGATCGTGAGATCATCTTTGGCAATGAACTTACCATTGATGACATCGTATGGATGGGAACACTCCCTACTATAGACCATAACGCTTCTTTAGTTGGTGTTAAAGAGACTGCTCCGACAGAAAAACTTGCCGAATATCTAAAAAAAGCACAAAAACAAGGTCGCAAGATCCATTTCTTACCTCCATATCGTGCAGAGCATAACGTAACCCTTTTAAATCTTCTTGGCATAGCACCTCAAGATCAAGAAAAGGCAGTGTCTCTTGATTTTATTAAGGCTGTTGTAGCACAACGTAACCATAAGAGTGCAGAAGAGATACTTGAGATCGAAGATGCTTGTAACATAACCGCTGATATGCACATTGCTGCTATGAAAGCGGCTCGTCCAGGAATGATAGAAGCAGAAGTTGCAGCAGCAGCACATAGAGTTGCCATTGCCGCAGACGGAGAACTTTCTTTCCCTATCATTGCAACAATAAACGGACAAACACTTCATAACCACAATCATAGCAACGTCATAAAAGAAGGTCAGATGCTCCTTATAGACTGTGGAGCACTTAACAAAAACGGATATTCAGGAGATATGTCTTCTACTTTCCCTGTCGGACACAAATTCACTACTCGCCAGAGAGAAATCTATGAAATTGCTCTTGCAGCACACAACAACGCTATTGATATGTTGCGTCCGGGCACTAAGTTTGTCGATGTTCATAAACACGCTTGCAGCACAATTTTCGACGGACTTAAAGCTTTAGGATTAACAAAAGGAGACACCCACGAGGCAGTAGAACAAGGGGCTCACGCTCTATTTTTCCCTTGCGGACTTGGACATATGATGGGTATGGACGTTCACGACATGGAAAACTTAGGTGAGGTATGGGTAGGATATGACGGTAAACCAAAGAGCACTGTATTTGGATACAAATCGCTTCGTCTTGCTCGTGAGTTGGAACCTGGTTTTGTCCTTACCATAGAACCTGGTATCTATTTTATCCCTGAGCTTATCGACAAATGGAGAGCCGAAAAGAAATTCACCGAATTTTTAAATTACGATGCCATAGAGAAATATAAAGGCTTTAGCGGATGTCGTAACGAAGAAGATTTTCTTATCACTCCCGAAGGATCTCGCCTACTTGGAAAGCCTATTCCTAAGTCGGTTGAAGATGTTGAGAAATTGCGTCAATTTTAAATACATAAGACTCATGGATGGCAAAAATCGCCATCCATGAGATACTTAGAAATAGTGCAAAAATCATGATAACCATTATTATATTACTTTGCCTTTCAATTGTCATATGTGTATATCTTATTCTAAAACACAAGAAGGATATCGCACACCTCAAATTTGACGACAAACTAATTTCTGCTCTTCCTGGTTCTATATTTGTGCTTAACAATGACAAATATATAATAGACATAATAAACATTACTCCTGCGGCGATGTTTGGTTTTTCGAAGAATGATATCATTGGTAAAAACATAACCGTTTTTACCAATGATATCAACTCTCCGTTCCAACAAGCCTGCTCGATATTGAACGATGTTCTTGACCGCATAATCGTTAACAAACAAACCGAGACATTTCGTTATATGATAGGTGACGCATATTTAGAAGCGACAACTAAACCTTTAGACAATAGTTACATCTTGTGTATAGTTCGTGATATTACAAAGTCTACCGAAAAGATACACGGAATGATGAAAAAGAAACAAAACGAAATTGAGGTAGCCCTTAATGCCGGAGGACTAACTTCATGGTCTTATGACGTTGAGACAAAGCTATTCAACTCTATGATTGACAATGATGTTATCTATGGATCTACATATTACGATGAATTACTAAACAAACTTGTTGACAAGGAAGACCGAAATAAAGTTTTATACGCCTTTAACAAAATCATCAATAAAGAGTCTTCTCATTGCGAATTTACCGTTCGATCAACAACGAAGTATAACGAGAAGATATGGGCTAACATTCACGCTGTGCCAAATGAATATGACAGTGAAGGCAATGTAAAAACCATCATAGGATCGCAAAAGAACATCACCAAAGAGGTTAACGCCATGAATGAGCTGATAAGGTTGCGTAAGAAGGCCGAAGAATCTAACATCTTAAAATCGGCGTTCATATCGAACATGAGCCATGAAATACGCACTCCACTTAATGCAATTGTCGGCTTTTCAGGACTCGTTGCCTCCACTGACGACAAAGAAGAAGCGGCAGAATACATCAAGCTCATAGAACAAAATAACAATCTACTGCTCAATATAATAAACGACATACTTGACTTATCTAAAATTGAAGCTGACAAGATCAACTTTACCTTTACAGAGATAGACATTCCGAACTTGTTAAAAGGTCTTTCTATGTCTACCGCACTAAAGGCGCACGAAGGTGTTGAGATATTAGTAGATAAGATAGATCCCGATATAACACTAACCTCCGACATAAACAGAATATCGCAGGTACTTTCTAATTTCCTAAATAACGCTGTTAAATTTACATCAAAAGGATCGATAAGTCTCGGTTGTAAAAGACAAGACAATGGGAATGTATGTCTATATGTTCAAGACACAGGCATCGGCATCAAAGAAGAAAATATAACTAAGATATTTGATCGTTTTGTTAAGCTTAACGATTTTATACAAGGCACAGGCTTAGGGCTTTCTATATGTGAGACTATCGCCTCACGTTTAGGCGGTGAGATAGGGGTCGTGTCAGAGTTTGGTAAAGGATCAAAATTCTGGATTGAGATCCCCGAAAATTATAATATGCCTAACCAATCGGTTACTGTACCTTAACGCTATACACTAATGCTCCTTTATAGAAGATCTCTATTTTAAAGGTCTTTCCAAAGCGTAATTGCTGTGAATGCTTTATCTGAATAGGAAGAGGGATATCTTTGTAGTGAGCTATGGTATAGATTATAAAGCTATTTGCCTTCACAAGGTCTTCCACAACGCCCTCACGAATAAGGATATCATTTACCGACATCTTATATGTCACCTCGCCGACCCCCAAAGGCTCGGCGTTGTTGTTTGTAATTCTAAAACTTCCTTTCGTAAGGTCTTCCGCCCTTACATATACAGAAGATTGGGTATCCATCATTTTATATGACTTTTCAGATAAAGCACCCTCCATATTTAACATATCACCCTTCACCCAAGCACCTACAACACCTCCGAAGAGAGACGCTGCACTATCGCTGTTCCATTCTCCAGCAGCAGAGCTATTCAGTATAGGAACTCTTTTTTCAAGATCTTTAGCATGGAGATAAGACTCGTATATATTATATCCGTTTGCACCACCACCCACAAGTTGCCAAGCAGCAAGAGAAGTATGATTGGCGTGTTGCAGAAGTTGATGTTCAACCCTTTCTTTATGGTTCTCCAACCATCGTGGATCATTGGCAAACGAACCTCCAACAAGAAGAGAATTTCCACTTTTAGAATTGTCTATATTTACCATATCTACCACATATAAACCAGCCTTATCACAAGCGGTAAGATAAGTGTCATTCATCGGTGATTTTGATATTATCGTATTTATGCCAACACTTCTAATTAGGTCTGCCTCTGCCTGTGCCTCTTCTTTGTTATATGAGATATTTGGAGTTAAAGTAACAGCAACTATATGGTCTTTATTTGAGGCGTAATCACGCAACCCGACATCTTGACGCACCACCTCTGTCACACGACCTTCTTGTGTTAAGGTAAACAACATAGTATATAGGTATGGCGAAGAAGGACTCCATAATTTAGGATCTTTTATGGTAGAGAGAAAAGGGAAATTGCGTGATGAACGCATATCTATATCTGAATCTATGAAACTACGAGAGATAACTTCACCATCTTGAGACAAGAGTTTATACTCAATGCGAAATGCCTTTTTATTTAATAGATGACTCTTAAGGGTCATCTGCACCTCTAAAAGAGCTTTATCTCCACTTGATGGGAAAGTCGGAACATAAGATATATTTAAGATATGTACCTTATTTTTAGAGTAGATATCTATCTCTGAAGCAATTCCTAAACGGCTGCTTGCCTCTATCGAAGAAGCATCTGCCGAGCATACGACAGCCACATTGTTAAGTCCCTCATTGAGATATTCTGTAATGTCATATTCTATTGTGGCTTTAGAGTCGTAAGACCCTCCTACTTCACGCCCGTTTACATAGATGGTGCTGCTTGAAGCCGCCGCACCAACACTCATATAGACCTCACGAAAGACAGCATATTTTTTAAGAGTAATCTCAGCCCTATATACCACAATCTTATCATCAGAAGCTATCGAAGCCTTGTTTACACGTGGAACACTTTTCCAAACAAGAGTGTCTATACTGCCATATAGCAATGATTTAGTAAATTTGGATTTATCTTTTAGCGTGAGGTAACTCCAAGTAGTGACTTCTATATATTTGGGATTTGTCTTTCTTACATCACCAAGTGCCGCACTCTCTGTTGGATAACTGTAAAAAGCGGAATGCGTCAGAAAGCTATTTCTTGTGCCTTGCTCTTCTTGACCATAAACCACAAAGGCGAAAGAGATCGCCACACATAACAAAAGGTATTTTCTTATCATTTATCTATTAACATTTTTACGCATCCTCTAAAAGCGGTATGCTACACGTATATTAAAACTATTAGCCCAATAACGTTTTAGGAAGTAACCTCCCCAGTTTAGTCCTATTTCAAGATTTGGAACAAAAGAATATCCATATCCTGCACTTGGGAAATAAGCAACATCCCAACCACCCTCTTTTATCTCTTGCTTTTTAAAAGGAAACTCCGAAGCGGCAATGTCGTATGTGTAATCTTGATGTCCCACACCCACAGACAACGATCCGTATATGCGGTGACCATTGACTTTCAATACATCATAGCCAAATCCAACAGCTAAAATATGCTCTTGCATACCACCATGAAGGTCTTCTTTAGTCTCTTTATATTGAACACTATTACTCGAATAGGCATAGTAATATGTCCCTATGGCGTATATGTTATGCGAGAAGTAGTAGTCATATTCCAAACTTATGTTATAACCATATTTCCCTATGTCGTTGTTAAACAAAGAGTAACCCGCTTGAAGGATAACTGCATTATAATATGTAGGCTCAATGGTTCGCTCTTTATCTCTATTTCTCACAACATCTTTAAATCCTCCGTCTTCAACAACTTGAGCCATTGACGGAAGAGAAAGCAACACACATAATAACACAAATACCTTTTTCATAGCAATTAGAATAATATAATTTTACCCTTCTATATATGTCTTAAAATTTCCTTTGTAGCACCACTATTTTGCGAAACGAACATCTTTGCCGCCGCAGATGTCTTTTTATATAATTCACCATCTTCGCTCATCTCGGCAAGCCACTTGTGCGCCTCTTCAACAGAGGCAATTGGAGTTGCTATTTGGTTATCAACAAGTCCTATCGCCTCGTCAAAACGTTTATAGTTTGGTCCAAAAATAATAGGAAGACCAAAAGTAGCAGCCTCTAAGGTGTTGTGGATCCCCACACCAAATCCTCCTCCAATATAAGCATATTTACAATAGTGATATGTAGAAGAAAGAACGCCTATAACATCGATAACCATGACCGAAGCATCGGCACAAACTCCTAAATCTTCATCTTTGCTATATCTCACTGTCTTACGACCTAAAGCCTCGCATCTATCGACAATAGAAACTATCTTAGCCTCATCTATTTCATGTGGAACAATAATAAATTTCATCTTTGGGAACAGCCCAATAAGGTCTATTGTAATCTCATCATCTTTAGGCCACGAACTGCCCACAATAAAGACATCTTCATTTGCAGTAAACGCCTCAACCTTAGGAATTATTTTAATACTTTTCTCTAAGTTCGCAACCCTATCGAAACGAGTATCTCCACAGACGGTAGTGTTATCGATACCTATTTTATGAAGCAACTCACGAGAACTCTCATTTTGAAGAAACAGACGATCATATCGACGTAATATATTTGCATATAAGCCCCCCCAAGGACGGAAGAAAGTATCGTTCTCTCGGAAAATAGCAGACACCACATAACTCTTAGCTCCTATTTTCTGAAGTTCTTTGGTATAATTATTCCAATATTCATATTTTATAAATATGGCACATTTGGGATTTATAGCCCTCACAAAAGCCCTTGCGTTATAGCTTATATCCAAAGGCAAATAGAAAACATGGTCTGCACCTTTATAGTTTTTACGCACCTCATATCCCGAAGGAGAGAAAAAGGTAAGAACTATTGAGTCTGCCGGGTTTTTATCTTTCCAATCCTCTATAAGAGGTCTTCCCTGTTCAAATTCGCCTAAAGAGGCACAGTGAAACCAAACGACATTACCCTCAACACCTCTCATAGAACTCTCCACGTTTTCAAGAAGTCCCTTTTGACCTTTACACCAAAGGGCAGCCTTCTTATTAAAAACAGAAGCTACTGTAACGCCAAATTTACCAAGTATAAGAAGTAAATCATATAACATAGGCGGCAATTTTATCGTAACACTCTTTCAGCTCCTTGTTATTTAAACTCAAAGAGACATCTTCTCCCTCTGCCAAGATAATAGGAATTTGAGCTATAAGAGGAATACCTCTTTCCGCTGCAAGTTCCTTACCACCACCTTTACCAAAGATATAGTATTTTTTATCTAAGGCCTCAGCAGGAGTAAACCAAGACATATTTTCCACTAATCCTAAGATCGGAACTTTAATACCCTCCTTACCAAACATCTCTATACCCCTTACCACATCGGCAAGAGCTATCTTTTGGGGTGTGGTAACAATAATTGCACCATTCACCTTTAACTCACTAAGCACAGTAAGATGTACATCACCTGTTCCCGGAGGAAGATCGATTAATAGGTAGTCTAAGGTATCCCACTTTGTTTGGTGGATTAGTTGTTTCAGAGCATTAGTAGCCATAGGACCACGCCACACCAAAGCATCGGTCGGTTTTATGAAAAAGCCTATCGACATTATTTTGATGTTGTCAACAACACAAGGCTCGATAAGATCTTTGCCGTCAACCTCAACAGAAGAAGGCATATAACCCTCAACACCAAACATCTGAGGTATAGAAGGACCATATATGTCCGTATCTACAAGACCTACTTTATAGCCTCTTTCAGCAAGTGTGCGTGCAAGAAACGCTGTTACAGTGCTTTTGCCCACACCACCCTTACATGAAGAGACGGCTATAACCTTTTTAATTATATTTGTCTCTGGCGTTTTTGGCTGAGGCTTAACCTCCTTTGGAGCAGCCTCTTTGACAATTATGCTCACCTTACCGGCATATTGAGGATAAAAAGCAATTATCGCATCTTCAACACGTCTTTTGATTTTAGCAGCAAAAGGGTCTTTCACCCTCTTCATTTGCAAAATAATAAGCACCTCGTCAGGGGTTACTTTCACCTTGTCTACCATGCCAAGAGACACTATGTCAGAGCTTTCGGCCGGATGTATTACTGTTTTCAGTATTTTGTTAATTTCACTTTCCAAAATGTAATAGTATTTGTTTTGTTACGCAAAGATATTGTTTTATCTTTGAATATTAAAAACAATTATTATTCATACCGTTATGAAAGAATTTTTTAAGATGTTTTTCGCATCTCTGACTGCGATTATTGTATCTATAATGATACTCTCGTTTGTCTTTATAGGCAGCATTGTCGCACTAACCATGTCGGCTGTAAAAGAGTCGCAAGTAAAAGTTGATAATAACTCCATACTCACAATATCAACTTCTGAGATCGGAGGCGACCAAATCAATGGTGCCGCTTTTGAATATATGGACTTCAACACTATGGAGATAAAAAAGCCCGTATCTACATTATCTGCATTGTCAGCAATAAAGTCAGCAGCAAGTGATGATAACATAAAAGCAATAGTAATAATCAACGATCCTATGATGATGCCATTAGGCATGGCTCAAGCACAGGAGGTGAGAGATGCGCTTGCCGACTTCAAAAAGAGCGGCAAAAAAGTATATAGCTATGGCAAGATGTACACCAACACCGACTATTACCTCGCCTCTGTGGCAGACAAGGTTATCCTATGTCCTGAGGGTGATTTTATTTGGAATGGTCTAACCTCACAAGTTCCCTTTTTCAAAAATCTATTAGAGAAAGTAGGCATAGAGGTAACTGCCATAAAACACGGCAAATATAAGAGTGCCATTGAGCCTTTCACCCTAAGCGGCATGAGCGATGCCTCAAGAGAACAAAATACAGCCCTTCTAAATTCGGTATGGGGCGATATACTCAAGGAAGTATCTCTTTCACGTGGAGTATCGCCAGAAGAACTTACCTCTTATGCCAATAACTTAACGATAAGCTCCGATTCTATGGCTCAAAGGTGTTCTCTTGTAGATGCGCTTTTATATAACGACCAGTTTGAAGCTATGTTAAAAGAAAGCTATGGCGACAATTATAAAAAAGTAACATTATGTTCTTACGCCCCTTCAACAGGACATAAGAGCACAGGCAAGAGCAAAGGATCGATAGCTATAATATACGCTGAAGGGGAAATAATAGACGGAGAGAGTGGACAAGGGACCGTTGGCGATAGAAACATAAGAGATCTACTTGCCAAAGCACGTAAAGACGACGATATAAAAGCCGTTGTTATAAGGGTCAATAGCCCTGGTGGTAGTGCCTTAGCAGCTGAACTTATAGCTCGTGAGGTGGAACTCCTACAAAAGGAGAAACCCGTAATCGCCTCTTTTGGTAACATGGCCGCATCGGGCGGATATTACATATCCACAGCGGCAGATGTTATTGTCGCCTCCCCAACTACAATAACAGGATCAATAGGCGTTTTTGGGCTCTCTATAAACGCTGAAAAGACATTAAAGGACAAATTAGGAATAGACGTAGAGACAATCAACACAAACACATATAGCGACTTAGGGATGCCTTTCAGAGCGATAAACAAGACAGAAGAGGCTTTCTTACAAAAGAAAGTCGATAAGATATATACTGCTTTTATAACAAGGGTCTCTAAAGGGCGTAATCTTTCTATGGAAAAGGTAGATGCAATAGCTGGCGGACGTGTGTGGAGCGGCAGTGATGCCATGAAAGTCGGCTTAGTAGACGGCATGGGAGGCATAGACAATGCTATTGCCATTGCTGCAGAACGTGCTGGACTTGGCAACAACTTTGAACTCACAACATTAACCTCCGAGAAGAGCTTCTTCTATGAGCTGCTCGGCACGGCAAATATAAGTTATAAATGGCTCACAAACAAAGACTTAACTAAGACATTCGGCAACTCTATGGTATCACAATTTAGCCACATGACACAAGCCGTAAATAGCAATGTTCCTCAAGCTATGATGCCTTATCTTATTACAATAGAATAATGGCAAAAGAGAAGAATGTCTTTTTCTGCACCAATTGCGGCAACGAATCGCCTAAATGGCTGGGTAAGTGCCCTGCTTGCTCACAATGGAACACCTATGTGGAAGAGCGTGTTGCCACAGGAGCTAAAAAAAGCAATAGTAAAAATGGGGGTTCGACAACGACAAATAAACCTCAAGCCATTGGTAACATATCTAACGACCAAGAAACACGCATAGATCTTTGTAACGAGGAGGTAAATAGAGTGTTAGGAGGCGGATTGGTGCAAGGCTCGTTAATTCTCTTAGGAGGAGAGCCCGGCATAGGTAAATCCACCCTAAGTCTTCAAATTGCGCTAAACGCAAAAGGGGTGAAGACCCTTTACGTATCGGGAGAGGAGAGCCCTCAACAGATAAAAATGCGTGCCGACAGGATCGGGGGCGACCATTCTCAATGTCTCATACTTGCCGAGACCTCTGTGGAAGCTATAATTTCTCAAATAGAGGTCACGACACCAGACATGGTAGTTATAGACTCCATACAAACTCTTTACACCGAGAGCATAGAAAGCTCCACTGGAGGGGTGTCGCAAATTAGAGAATGTGCGGCACTACTTATGCGTTATGCCAAAGAACACAACACACCCATTTTTATTATAGGACACATCACCAAAGACGGATCTATTGCAGGTCCTAAAATTTTGGAACATATAGTAGACGTGGTGCTTCAATTTGAGGGAGATAGCAATAGCGTTTATCGTATATTAAGAGGTATAAAAAACAGATTTGGAGCCACTTCCGAAATAGGTGTTTTCGAGATGCTCAGCAGCGGACTACGTGAGGTTACTAACCCTTCCGAGATATTGCTGACACACTTCGATGAACCTCTTTCAGGCATCGCTGTTGGAGCAACGATAGACGGAGTACGCCCATACCTTATTGAGGCACAAGCATTAGTAAGTGCCACAGCCTTTGGTATGCCACAACGTTCAACGACAGGATTTGACACTAAAAGATTAAATATGCTCCTTGCGGTAATTGAAAAAAGGATGGGTTATAAGATGATTACCAAAGATGTATTTCTAAACATAGCTGGAGGGTTTAAGGTCAGCGATCCCGGTCTCGACCTTGCAGTAATGGCCGCTATATTGTCGTCAGCCTTTGATGTTGAGATTTCTAAGGGCATGACCTTTGCCGGAGAGGTAGGACTTTCGGGTGAGGTGCGTCCTGCTTCTCGCACAGAGCAACGTGTCAGTGAAGCTGCAAGACTCGGTTTTAAGAGCATCGTGATCTCGAAATATGCCAAAGCACCGCTTCTTGATCGTTATAAAATCAGGATTATCTACATTTCCAAAGTCGAAGAATTAATAAAAACAGTAAAGGGGGCTTAGCACCAGTAGATATAAAATAAAAAGAGATTAGAAAAACACATTTTTCTAATCTCTTTTTTATCACACCCTCATATTTACCTTAGCCACAAAGAAGGGTTTAGGTTGGTGCTATTTTTCCACACTGCAAAGTTAAAGGTGTTGTAGCTATCACCTGTTCTTATGACACCAATCACCTCACCTGTTTTCACAAGATCACCACGTTTCACATTCACAATATTAAGACCTGTATATACTGTAAAATACTCACCATGACGTATAATGATACTGTTATCAAGCCCTTGTGAAATATGGATATTAGAAACGACACCATCAAAGACAGCCCTAATAGGCTCTCCGTTAGGTATTCGATAATTTATACCAAGGTTATTAACCTGTATTTTGCTATATATCGGGTGTGGATGCACGCCCCAACGTTCTGTTATCGTTCCGTTTCTCACTGGAGAAGGCAACCTCCCTTTATTTTGAGCAAAGACACTTGACAACCTCACCACCTCTGCTGTTTGTGCTTTTGTGTTAGTCTTCTTAGCCGCCGCTAACTTACGAGCCTCTTCCGCCATGATACGCCTAATGCGAGACTCATAATTCTTTATCTTCTTCCTCTCTTGTGCAATTGTGGTTTTGAGGTTTTTGTTTTGCTTAACAAGAGTCCCAAGCATAGAGTTATAGTTGCGTAGTTCTTTGTTTAAAGCGTTCACCTCAACGGTAGTTGCATTCTTCAACTTCGCCAACTCGACTTCTTTTTCTTGCAGCGAGGCGACCTGACGTGTTATCTCGGCAGACGTTGCTTTAATCTCCTTTGCTGTTTTCGTGCGGATGTTAGAATAGCATTTTAGATAATATAGTCGTCTATGCAGATCCTCAAAAGAACGTGAGGAGAAGATGTAATAGAGAATATTGTTATGAAGATAGTTTTTATATACGAAACACATGATCTTACCATATTCACCCTTTAAAGAGCCAAGCTCGTTATTTAGTTCTATGATACGATCTTTATTTGTCCTTATCTCTTGACCAAGCAACTCATTTTGCCTTTCAAGGTCACGTATTATGCTGCGTCTATTGTCTATCTTAGAAGCAGTAAGAGAAATCTTCTTTTTACTATCAAACTGTTTATCTTTATTTGTAGCAAGCAGCCTATTAGCCTCATTTATCTCTTGCCGTGACTTATCTATGTTACGCTGAAGCGACTCGATGGTCTGCGAAGAGGCCACGAGCGAAAATAAGGTAAATAGTATTATAAGAAGATGTTTCATTCTAATATATTGCTTCAAATTGTTGAAGGAAGCGAATGTCATTTTCAAAATATAAGCGCAAATCTTTAACCCTATATTTCAACATCGCCATACGTTCCAAACCCATACCAAAGGCAAAACCGCTATATTCTTTGCTATCTATCCCTGAAGCTTCAAGGACATTAGGGTCTACCATTCCACAACCCATAATCTCAAGCCATCCAGTGTATTTACACACGTTACACCCCTTTTGTCCACACAAGTTACAAGAGACATCTACCTCTGCCGAAGGCTCAGTAAAAGGGAAATATGAGGGACGCATACGTATTTGTGTCTTCTCGCCAAACATCTCTTTAGCAAAATATAAAATTGTCTGTTTAAGATCGGCAAAAGACACGTTTTTATCGATATAAAGACCTTCCACTTGATGAAAGATGCAGTGTGCACGATAAGAGATCGCTTCATTACGGAATACACGACCCGGACAGATGACTCGAATAGGAGGTTTTTGAGTTTCCATAGTACGCACTTGAATAGAACTGGTGTGTGTACGTAACAATATATCTGGATTTTTCTCAACAAAGAAAGTATCTTGCATATCACGTGCAGGATGCTCTGGAGGGAAATTAAGAGCCGAGAATACGTGCCAGTCATCTTCTATTTCAGGACCTGTGGCAGTTGTATATCCAAGTCTTTTAAATATCTCTTGGACCTCATTTTTCACAAGAGATATAGGATGACGAGTGCCTATATTATCATCATCGGCAGGACGTGTCATATCGAGCAATTCATCTCCCTCAACAACAGCCTCCTCAACGATCTGCTTAAGCTCATTTATCTTATCTAAAGCAGTAGTTTTTAGCGTATTTATAGAAGATCCCAAAGCCTTTTTCTCTTCAGCAGCCAAGCCCTTAAACTCCTCAAAAAGAAGCGTTATCTCACCTTTTTTGCCAAGCATGGCAACCCTAAACTTCTCAATCTCTTGAAGCTCCGTTGAAGCAAACTCCCCAACTCTTTTACTTAAATCCTCAATTTTTATTCTCATCTCTTTTCTATTACTATCTTCTTTATTTTTATCGGATCAACAGGCATACTAATTTCGTTAACCTTACTTTTAGCGATGCTCTCTACCACATCCATACCTGCCGTTACATATCCAAAAATGGTATATGCACCGTCAAGATGCACAGAACCACCCTTTTGCATATATTCTTCTTTTGTTTTCTCATCTATAACAATCCCATTACGCTTTTCAGCCTTTTGGAAATCGCTTTCTTTAAGGTTTTTCTTGCCCTCTATAATATAAAACTGAGAGCCCGAAGAGTATCTCTCAGGGTTTATATCGTCATCATCACGAGCCATACCCACTGCACCACAGAAGTGATGAAGCCCCTCTACAATTTCAGGTTCTAAGGTATAACCTATTGAAGATGCTCCGGCATTATACGGATCCTGCGCAAATATGGTCGTTGGATCGCCTGCCTGAATAACAAAATCGTTTACCACACGATGAAAGTTTATACCATTATAAAACCCTTTTTTAGCAAGTTTTATGAAGTTGTCTCTATGGTTTGGGGTCTCATTAAGCAATGAAAATGTAATATCGCCCTTATCTGTGGTAATTATTGCTATATATTGTTTTTGTTTTTTACTATCCTTTTTACTATCTTTGGCATAAGAAATTTGCCCTAACATTGCCATTAACAGTAATAGTAGTATGATTTTTGTGCTTCTCATAAGTAAAAATTATACTGGTTTAATTAGAGCAAAAATAGGCATTTTTTATAAGAAACTCATTTAAAAATGAAAAAAATTCTCTTTTCACTAATATTAGCAATAACCACCACTCTCTCTTTTGGGCAAAGTGTAGGCGTTGTGCTTAGTGGAGGCGGAGCAAAAGGGATGTATCACATTGGCGTTCTGAAGGCTCTTGAAGAGAATAACATCCCAATAGACTACATTGCCGGAACATCAATAGGCTCAATAATTGGAGGGATGTATGCTGCTGGATATTCACCCGAAGAAATAGAGAACATTTTCATGCAAAAAGATGTTATGTATTGGGTAATGGGAAAAATGGACCCTCAATATAAATATTATTTTACAGCACCAGCATATCGTCCAGAGATGTTTCGCCTAACCATAAATCTTAAAAAAGGAGGTAACAAAGGCTCTAATGATAGTGCTCTTGACTATACAGCACTTAGCAAAACAAAAAACATCGTCTCTTCTCTAATATCATCCTCACAACTAAACATAGGGCTTAACGAATATCTCGCCTCAGCAAGTGCGAAAGCTAAAAACAACTTTGATAGTCTCTTTGTTCCTTTCCTTTGTGTGTCTGCCGACATAACAAATCGTCAACAATATTTGTGGCGCAATGGGAGTCTCCCTATGGCAGCTCGTGCATCTATGGCGATACCTGTCGTATATAGCCCCATTATTGTAGACAGCATGATAATGGTAGATGGAGGCGTATATAACAACTTCCCTTGGCAAGCTGTCGATTCCATCTACTCTCCAGATATATTAATCGGGTCTCGTTGCGTATCAGGCAAAGCCCCCGACATATCTAATGTTGTGGGACAGGTTATGATGCTCATGACACAACCCACAGACTATGCTATTCCCGAAGATAAAGGCATAATGATTGGACGTGACGTAGGCGTGGGGATCCTTGATTTTGAAAAGGTTGTTGAGACTGCAAAATTAGGATATGACGACACTATGAAAAAGATGGATGAGATAAAAAAACGCATAAAAGAACGTACTGATCCTGTTGAAGTATATAATCGCCGTCTTCATTTCCGCAAAGACTCTCCTGTTCTCTCATTTTCAGAAAAAACGATCAACTCTCTTATAAAAACGCCACACAAAGACACAACAAAGGCATATTTAGAGAGAGAAAAGGAGGAAGAAGCGGTAAAAGAAATTTATAATTATAGCGAATTTAAAAGGGCTTTCTATCTCATGCTTGCACAAGATGACGAATCGCCCGATTTTCCTATTATGAATTACGATGACACAACAGGACTATATGACATAAACGTCAAAATCACACCTAAGTCTATGTTTTATATACGTGGAGGGCTAAATATCTCATCCACAACAATCAACCAAGCATATCTTGGGCTTACATATCGTATGAAAGGGAGCACGATGCTTGAGGCTGACGGATATGTGGGTTCTTTTTACAGCTCAGGACAGCTAAGCACACGTAGCAACTTCTATAATCGTAAGCATAAGCTATATCTTTATTCCACAGCCACATACAACTATAACGACATGGGAAAGGCGAATAACCAAAAGATATCTTATAGAAATGATGAAAACTTATATCGATATATAGCAAACGATTTTTACCTAAGTTCCACATTAGGAATTTCCGTTAGTAGAACACAGAAGTTAGAAACTCGCTTGTCTATTGGTAACGACTGGCTTAGCTACTTCTTCTCCGACAAATTCACCTCTAAAGACACGCCCGACAAAACAAACCTCCTCTTTGGAAACCTCTCTGTCTCTTTGATGAGAGACAACCTCGACTATCGATACTACCCAACAAATGGGATAAGACAAGAGATATCTGTAAGTGGTACTATGGCTCGTGAGTCGTTTAAGGCAGGGACAGCACCTCCACATAATGGAGCCGATTATAGGATAAACACAAATCGTCTGTGGGGCGGTCTTACCTACTCACGTGATGAGTATTTCCATATTGGGAAACATTTCTCTTTTGGATATGAACTATGGGGATCACTAACATCTATCTCCGATATGCACAATGAGCTCTCTTTTAGATGGACAGCACCTTATTTTTCACCTACCGAGTTTTCGAAAACCCTCTTCATATCGGAGTTTCAAAACCGTTCTGCATGGGCTGTGGGGATAAAGCCTACTGCCATGTTAAACGATAAGTTATATCTTAAAACAGAGGCTTATGTATATCATGGAGACATATTTAACTATGACAACTTCGCTCGCAACTTACGATATATCGTCGCTGCATCGGCTGTGTTCCAATCGCCAATAGGTCCTATAAGCATCTCATACAACTACTTCTCTGTAAATAGCATAAAGCGAAATTACTTGTTGCTAAACGTGGGTATTATGTTCTTCAACAAACACGGTATTATATATTAAAAGAACATGGTATCAAAGTTATGACTTTGATACCATGTTCTTTTCTTATCTATTCTAAAATCAACTATATTACCGTATATTCCCAACCACGATCTCGGATATATCTTTCACAGTCAACTCTTTAGTATTAAAAGAACTCATACATAAAGGACATGAGGTGACAAGGACTTCAGCTCCCGTTGCTACAAATTCGGATAATGTGATATCTCTAATCTGCTGTTTTTGAGCCGTTAAAAGCGAGGTATGTGCAAGGCTCGAACCACAGCAGCGTGAATTTTCTCTGTTAGAAGCAGCCTCAACAAGCTCACCTACAACACTTATGACACGTCTTGGCTCATCGTATATCTTAGAGCCACGTCCCAACTCACAAGGATCATGATATGTGTATTTTAAATTAGTTGGATTTACCTTTATGCGACCTTGAGAAATAAGACGATCTATATATTGAGTATGATGGATTATTTCTACACCCTTCAAATCGTATTCTTCCTTAAATACTTTTAGACATATCGGACATGAGGTAACAAGCGTCGTGATACCACTTTTTGCTATCAATGCTTTATTAAAATCCATGAGTTTACGTGCCGACTCTATCTCTCCGGACAACATCAAAGGACGACCACAACATACGCCACCCTCCTCATCCAAGTAAACAGCATCGTCCCCCGCAGCAGCGAAAATCTTTAACATAGATGTTATCGTAGCAGGAGTTAGCTTGGTCATGCAACCTGAGAAATAGCCCACCTTGCCACTACCAACACTCTGTTCTTGAAGATATGAATAGCTGTTGATGTCTGTCTTTTTATGTAGCGTGTTACGGCTATTTTGACGTAACATATTTATGTCTATACCCACAGGACAAGCAACGCTACAACGCCCACACATAAGGCATTCATCGGCCGAAGAGCCACAATCTTTGCCATAACGTCTATCTCGCAAGAAATAGACTGGAAGTTGTTTTGTGATATTTAGATCGCTTTGAAGCTGACAATTATCGATACATAACCCACAACGAGAACACGCTTGAATTTGGAAATTATCTATTGAAGATGCCTCATTAGAGGGACGCACGCCATATTCTTTTAAAAAGATGTGAGGTATTTCGGTAAAGATGTGCATATAACGAGAAAACGGAAGGGCGACAAAAAATACGCCTAACGCCAAAGAGTAGATCCACCACATAGGAAGTTCCGCAAAAGCCAATACCTCAAAAGGTAAAAGATTGACAAGCCATTCTCCAATAGTGTGCGTCATAAACCCACCAGAACCATTCAATCCACACGTAACGCTCTCTGCCAAAAGTCGAGCAGGGAAGATTGCCCATAAAGAAGCAATAGCGACCCTATCCCCCAACGTATGCTTTGTTGTTTTACGCATCCCCATACGTTTTGAGTTAAACCTCTTATACCAAGCTAAAGCAACACCTATCAATATTATAAGAAGAAGAGCGTCCATGATATGGGCATATATATCGGCCAAAGCATTGCTCTCGGTAGGGACAAAAAACTTTAGAAATATATGAACATAAGGCATCTCTAACGAGCCACGAAGAGCATTTGACGACTCCATAGCCCCAACGACGATAAGAAGGAACCACCCGAAAGCAAGAGAGGCGTGCATAAATCCCAACAGCCTATTTCTCTTAAATATAGATACGTGTAGAAGCGATTCTTTGATCGTGTTCCACGTGGCTTTAAAGGTGGATATCGTACATATACCTTTCTTTACAAGGCATTTATCGGAAGCAGACAAATTTTTTATCCATGTAGTATATTTCACGATAAGAACAGTGAAAAGGAACAGCATACCTACTGTGAAAGGAATTGTAAAGAGGTGAAAATAGTGTCCCATAGTTAATCTGCAAATATACGTTTTATTGATACTATCACATTTCGTGTATTTATGCCTCTTGGACATAACATACTGCATTTACCACACAGCATACACTTTTGTACCTCTTCTTTGATACTTCCTAACTCGCCACGACGAATATATGTGTGCATCTTACGAAAGTTAAACGAACTTATGAGCCCTGCTGTACAAGCTGCCGAACAAGCACCACACCCTATACAAGCCCTCAAAGCCTCCTCACACGCAAATAGCTTGTCTGAGGGTTTAAAATCAGCAGTATCAAGATTGATGCTACGTGTAGCCATCAAGTCATATCCCCAATTTGTCATTTCTTCAAATATTTAGCAACCTCAAGGGCGACGTTAGACCCACTATTTATAGTCTCTTGTATATTATGAGGAGCCGCCGCACAACCTGCCATAAATATGCCATCGACACCTGTTAGTCCATTCCCTTCAAATGAGTTTAATGGTTTTATAAAACCACTTGGACGAAGCGTAATTCCTGTTGAGGCGGCGAACGTTTTGGTGTCATCGCCAGCACACATACCTATCATCAACACTAAAAGATCGACACTGATACGCATAGGACGTGCAAGTAGGGTATCTTCTGTTTTTATAAGCACCTCCCCACTCAACTTAGGAGTTACCTCAGACACACGACCACGAATAAAGTGGATGTGATATTGTTGTTGAGCAGTGCGATACATCTCTTCATAGCCTGCACCAAACATACGAATATCCATATAGAAATTATAAACTTCACAATCGGGATATAACTTACGCACCTTGATTGCCTGCTTAACTCCTGTGACACAACATACTCTCGAACAATGTTCTTGTTGAACCTGTTGGTCTCGAGAACCTACACAATGGACAAAAGCGATAGTCTTAGGAGTGCCTCCACATATCTCTTCTACTTTATTTTCCTTAAAAGCCTTCTCAAAATCGGCAGAAGTGATAACTTTATCGTAAATTCCATATCCATATTCTTGTTTTAGCTTAGCATCAAAGAGTTTATAGCCAGAACATATCACTACGGCAGCTGCTGCAACAACCTCACCACCTTTAAGAGTTACACTATTTTTAGATATATCTACCACTTCTGTATTAAAGCGAATATCTATATTTTTTGAGGTAACGGCATCTATCATATGTTGCAACGTGTCTTCCGCCAATGACATATCTGGAAAAAGAGTATGCCAATTTCTGACGTGTCCACCAAGCGTCTCTTCCCTTTCAAAAAGCGTTACACCAATGCCAAGCTGATTGAGCGTTAATGCTGTTTGCATACCTGCAAAACCACCGCCTACTATAATTACATTATTCATCCTATATTATATTACAACTGCCACAAATATTTATCCCTGCAAGTTCTGGACGTACCATCTTATTCCCATCTTTATCGAGGTATTTTTTTTCAGGGTCATATTCAATGCCCATCTTATCTAAAAGAGGCTC
Source organism: Rikenellaceae bacterium (assembly GCA_036653215.1). Lineage (GTDB taxonomy): Bacteria > Bacteroidota > Bacteroidia > Bacteroidales > Rikenellaceae > JADFUS01. Next base: position 20,749 of record JAVVUK010000004.1, on the reverse strand, counting down.
CACGTCCACTTGGTGCATCTGAAGACCTATCTCCCAAGGGTCATAACCCATAATAAGAGCCGCCATCTCCTCGTAAGTGAGGACAGGGATCCCTCCGTTATCGCCATAAAACACCTTTTCCATCTCGTAAATTGTATATTGCCACTTATCTAAAAACATGGTACAACCCGGACAATTAGCAACAATAAAATCTGGTTTGTATGGTTGCATAGACTCAAATTTACGTTTTGAATTTGACACAGAATAGCCTCTGTTTGCTTGAACAAGATAGTTGCGAAAGCCAAAGCCACAGCAGTGACGACGCTCTGGGTAGTCCACAGAAATGCCACCCCACGCCTCAACCATACCGGCAAGGACATAAGGAAACTCAGACCCACCAACCCCTTTTGTAGGAAACACCTTAGCATAGTGACATCCTATGTGGTCAACCACACGCAAAGGCTCGCCTGTCTTTTTATTTACAAGCGAATATTTCCTTTTTTTAAATATCTCATCACGATATTTAAACATTATATCGGAAGTGTGAGCTAAGTTTTTAGGAACCACAAACTCTTTTTTTGTCGCCTTATAAAGCATCTCACGGATCTGCTCTTCCTTTTTAGGGAAATGTTTCCACGTATCTATAATCTCGGCATATATCCCAAAAGAGGTGATACACGAAGGGACCAGATTTTCATATCCTGCCTCTGTCATTGTTGCAAATTGACGTGCCACTATGGTCATTGTAGTCTCCATAGGGACTATGTCTGCATGATATGCTATACCCGAACAAGAAGTGTGTTTTGGATCGTCAAATACGTTTTTACCCAGATCATCTCCTATTATCTTTAAAAACATTGTCTCCGATCCCGGAAAGAAATTTTGTCTTATGCAACTTCGTACATAATAGTAGTTGTCGTCTGCTATCTCTTTTTGATAGTCAGTCCATGAATTAAATATTTTAGCCATTATGTTTTCCGTTATTTGCAGTACATACCATTTTGAAATATTCGTCGTCTGCACCGTTAAATCCCTCTTTACGTGCATATTCATCCGAGCATTTCTCTATATTATCAAAAAAAGCCTTTCCTCCGGTAACCTCAAATATGTTTTCTATATCTTTAAGGACATCATCGTCTAAGACACGGAAGTTGCCAGCTCCTTTTTTGTTATAATTTTCAGAAAGCCTATCGAAGACCTTCTGGTCATTCTCATAAACCCATTTCCAAACAGGACCTTGCTCTAAATGAAGTGCAGGATCGACCCTACGTGGAGTTATACAATATCCCACTGTCGCTATATTTTCACCAACGGTACGTTTTATGGCAAGCTGCTGACGACCCTTTTCGGAACACACAAAAAAGCCTAAATTTTGAGATAAAGTACGTAAAGCTTGTATTATGTAACCAGGCGTATTCCCACGTGGACAACGTGGTTTGCATGACATACATTGACCACAATACCATATCATATCGCCTTTAAGAAGTTTTTCTATTGTCTCATCGTCTTTGCTCTCCACTTGAAGGACGACCTGACGAGGATCGTAAAGATAAAATTCGGCCGCCGGACAGATCGCCGTACAGACCCCACACCCCATGCAAGCGTTAAGCCCCTCCACGAAACGGACATCCTGCATTAGTGCATCGTAATATTTTCCCATTATATGATTTTTATCTATACAAACATATAATATATATATGTATAAATATTTATTTTTCAACCAACAACCAACCTATTCTACCAAACCTCTTTTTTTTTCAGCGTAAGGATTTCAAAAACCTCATCTTTAACTTTATTTATTATCATTAATTTTGCCGACAATAAATAAAACTATATCTTTGTAATAGCACCATTCATTAAAAAATTAAGATGAAAAGAATATTTATTGTAACAATCGCAACCCTATGTCTTATGACATCTGAGGTAAATGCACAAAGCAACAATAGTAAATATAAAGAGGTTCTTAAGACTTATATGGAAGTATCTGGTTCTAACATAGCATTCGATGCGGTTATGGACCAGCTAATTCAAATGTTGGCTCCATCCGCAACCCCAGAAAAGGCAGCCGAAATAAAAGCCAAGATACAACCACAAGCAATAAATAGCCTTATAGATATTTTATCTCCTGTATATGAGAAAAACTTATCTTTATCAACATTGGAGGAGTCTGTTAAGTTTTATAACACCCCAGCAGGCAAGGAAATTGCCAAAGCACAAAAACCTATGGCCATCGAATCTATGCAAGTAGGTCAACAATGGGCGTTGGGGCTACAAGAGCTCATTACAAACGCTTTGAAATAGCATTGAGACATAGATAACCATTAATTTTTATAGAAAGGAAACAATACAACGCCCACAAATCTTAAATTTGTAGGCGTTGTATTATTATGGATATCTTACATAATCTCGTTTACCAATATTTTTATTGATCTATTTTCCATAAGACGAATTTAATTATTATATTTGTTGGAACATAAAAAGCATATTATGACAAATTCAGATCTTGATTTTGACAGAGAACACCTCTGGCACCCTTATACATCTATGTCTAATCCTCTTAAAGTCTATGAAGTAGACCGATGTGAGGGAACAAACATAATCCTTAAAGACGGAACAAAACTCATTGACGGTATGTCATCGTGGTGGGCTGCAATTCACGGATATAACAACAAGAGGCTCAATGCTGCCCTTGAAAATCAAATACATAAATTTTCACACGTCATGTTTGGAGGATTGACACACTCTCCGGCAATAGAGTTGGGTCGTCGTTTAGTGGATATTACACCAAATGGGCTCAATAAGATTTTTTACTCAGACTCTGGCTCGGTGGCTGTGGAGGTGGCTCTGAAAATGGCTCTTCAATATCAACGAGCTAAAGGCACGCCAAGTAAGAAATACATAGCTACTTTCAACGGCGGTTATCACGGCGACACATGGCACGCAATGAGCGTTTGCGACCCTGTGGGTGGAATGCACACAATCTATAACAATCGCCTTACAGAACAGCTTTTCACGCCAAGACCAACAATCGCTTTTGGCAAAAAATGGGATAACACCTCTTTAGAAGCATTAGAACATTTTTTTGAAGAAAATCATCGTAATATGGCGGCTTTCATCCTCGAACCTATCGTTCAAGGAGCGGGAGGGATGTGGTTTTACCATGTTAATTATCTAAAAGGAGTAAGAGCTCTTTGTAACAAATATGATGTACTTCTTATTGCTGACGAGATAGCAACAGGGTTTGGACGTACCGGTAAGATGTTCGCCTGTGAGTGGGCAGACATAATACCAGACATTATGTGTGTTGGCAAGGCGTTGACTGGTGGATATATGAGTTTTGCAGCAACCTTAGCAACAGACGTAGTAGCAAATACAATCTCTATGTGTGAGCCTTATTCATTTATGCACGGACCTACATTTATGGGAAATGCGCTTGCTTGCAGCGTGGCAATAGAGAGCTTAAAGATGATTACCGAAAAGTCGCCTCTTCCTCGAATAAAAGAGATCGAAGAGCTTCTAAAAGAGGGCTTAGAGCCTGCTCGTCTTTCTCCTAAAGTGGCTGACGTGAGGGTTTTAGGGGCTATTGGGGTTATTGAGATGAAAGATTATGTAGATATGGAAACCCTACAAAGCTTCTTTGTCAAAAATGGAGTGTGGGTTCGTCCTTTCGGAAAGTTGGTTTACATAATGCCACAATACATTATTTCTAATGAGGAGCTATCACATTTGACATCTGTTTTGGTAGAAGCGACAAAATAATTTATATTTTTGTACCATGTTTGTACCATATTTGCACCGTAAAGGGATGCTAATACGATACTTAACAATGGTGCCACTGCTATTTTGCAGTTGTTATCACGACATAGATAGCCCAACAAGCGATATAGATTATTACATTGCTCTAAGCGATGATTTGTGCGACAATGAAGATTGTATGCTTAAAGAAAAACGTTATTTCATAATTGGAAACGAACGTAAACTTTGGGAAGACAAAATCATAAGACGCATAAAAGGCTTTACACGACAATATGACATAAACCCTGTTGTACAGAAAAAGGCAATGAAGGAAATAGATGCCATACACACCGACTGCATATATGTCGGAGGCTCGAAGATAAGAGTGCTTGGCGTTATTCCAAAACAATCGTACACCATAAATGGGAATATCGTAATTATAAAAAACAAACATATGTTTTGGCGTTATAATAAACTTCTTGTTATAACGTACCGGGAATAAAAACAAACTTAAACTATATGTATAGAAAACTAACACAAGAGGAGATAAATAAATTTAAAGATAGGGATTGTTATGCTAAGGATTGGTCTTTAATAGAAGTAAAAGACGAGAAATTGGATTTCGCTCGATTTATGAGCGTCCGTTTTTCAGGCTCTGTAAAGATAGGTCTTCAAAATGGGAATGTAGCACTTCGTGGCGGAGTGAGGACGTTAACGGGCATAAAAAATGTGCTTTTACACAACTGTATCATTGGTGATAATGTATATATAAACAATGTAAACCAATATATAGCAAACTATAACATCGGAGATAGGGTAAGGATAAATAACATAGAATGTCTAATAGCCGAAGACGGCTCTACTTTTGGAAATGGCACCGAAGTCGCTGTACTCAACGAGACTGGAGGACGTGAAGTTCCTATTTTCGACTACCTATCGTCTCATTTAGCATATGTCATTGCGCTATATCGTCACCGCACAGACACCATAGAAGCCATAAAAAAGCTGATTGCCGAATATACAGAACACATAAGAGATCTAAAGGCATCTGTCGGAGCAGACTCCGTTATTTTAAATTGTGGAGAGATAGTAAATGTTAAAATGGGAGTGTCAACGCAAATTGACGGTGCCGCAAGGTTGATTGATGGATCGATAAATAGCACCGCTGAAGCCCCTTCCATAATAGGACGTGGCGTTATGGCTGAGCATTTCATAATATGTAACTCTACAAAAATTACCGATGGTGTTATATTAGAAAAATGCTTCATTGGACAAGGAACAGAAATAGGGAAACAATATTCGGCTGAGAACTCTCTTTTCTTTTCTAACTGTGTCGGGATGCACGGAGAGTCATGTTCTATCTTTGCAGGTCCTTATACCGTCACTCATCACAAATCTACCTTGCTTATAGCAGGGATGTATTCGTTCTTAAATGCAGGAAGCGGCTCGAACCAAAGTAACCATATGTACAAGTTAGGACCTATACATCAAGGCATCGTCGAGAGAGGCTCAAAGACAACAAGCGACTCATATATCTTATGGCCTCTTAAAATCGGAGCTTTTTCTTTAGTTATGGGACGTCACTACAACAACGCTGACACCTCATCTATGCCGTTTTCTTATCTTATAGAGGGAGACAACGAGTCTGTCCTCGTTCCTGGAGTAAACTTAAGAAGCGTCGGCACAATTCGTGACGCAAAAAAATGGCCAAAGCGTGATAAACGTAAATGCGACTGCAAATTTGACCAGATCAACTTTAATCTTCTTAGCCCATACACTATAAATAAAATGCTTAAGGGAGAGGCTCTCCTTAAAGAAATGGTGGAAATTTCGGGTGAAGACTCTAAATCATACTCCTTCCAAAGTTGCGTCATAAAAAATTCATCCCTAAAAAACGGACTTAGATTATACAACTGGGGAATAACGAAATTCTTAGGAAACTCGCTCATCAAGCGTCTTGAGGGTGTGGAATGGAAAAGTATTGAAGAGATACGAGACCGTCTACGTCCTACACAATGTACTGGCAGTGGTGGATGGACAGATGTCTCTGGGCTTATAGCACCCAAAAGTGAGGTGAACCGTATTATTGACGGCATATCATCGGGAGAGATTGCGACGTTGGAGGCAATACATCATGAGTTTGTGGCACTTAATAAAAACTATTACGACTTCGAATGGACATGGGTCATCGAACACTTAACGACACGCATCTGCAAAAGCATAGACGACATACAAGTTCAAGACATAGTCGACTATATAAAAAGCTGGAAATTCTGCGTTCTTGAGCTTGACAAAGCCCTATATCAAGATGCTCATAAAGAATTTACCCTAACGACAAGTACAGGGTTTGGCATCGACGGGGGTCCACGTACTAAAAAACGTGATTTTGAAGCTGTGCGTGGAGACTTCGACAAAAACGACTTTGTGATAGAGGTGCTTCAACACATGGAAAAGAAAAGTGCTTTGGCAGACGAGTTTTTAGAACGTATGTCACGAGTGCAACAATAAAAAATGCTTGAAGAAATATTAAATAAGTATTGGGGCTTCACCACTTTTAGACCTCTGCAAAAGGAGATAATCGAGAGTGTTTGTAGCGGTAAAGATACGCTTGCCTTAATGCCTACGGGGGGAGGTAAGTCGATCACATACCAAGTGTCAGCTCTCTCAATGGAGGGTTTGTGTGTTGTTGTGACCCCATTAATATCTCTCATGAAAGACCAGATAGACGCTCTTCACAAGAAGAAAATAGCAGCCCTATCTATACACTCAGGCATGACACAAAGAGAGATAGATATAGTGTTAGACAACTGTGTATATGGCGATTATAAATTCCTGTATATCTCTCCAGAGCGCATCTCAAGCCCCACGTTTCAACACCGTTTTGCACGGATGAATATCTCTATGATTGCCGTTGACGAGGCTCATTGCATATCTCAATGGGGGTACGACTTTAGACCTTCATATATCAACATTGCTGAGTTACGACGATTACAACCCGATGCTCCTATACTTGCCGTAACAGCAACAGCAACCCCTATTGTTGTGAGTGATATATGTCAAAAGCTCCTCTTCGAAAAAGAAAACGTCATAAAGATGAGTTTCGAACGTAAAAACTTATCATACATAAAACGTGAGGTAGAGGATAAGAGAGAACATATCCTAAAAGTCATTAATAACATTGAAGGCTGTGGTATAGTCTATGTACGCTATCGTGAAGACACAGAGAGTATAGCCGCTTTTCTTAACGGAGAAGGCATATCTGCCGAGAGCTACAACGGAGGCATGAGCTACCAAATGAGAAGCGACAAGCAAGAGAAGTTTATGAAAGGCTCTTGCCGTATTATGGTTGCCACAAACGCCTTTGGAATGGGTATAGACAAGGCAGATGTTCGTTTTGTGGTGCATTATTCACCCTCTGACTCTCTTGAAAGCTATTACCAAGAGGCAGGACGTGCCGGAAGAGATGGGAAACCAGCGTTTGCCGTTTTGCTATATAATAAACGAGACATACAATCGATAAAGGCGACTCTTAAGGCTCAATTTCCACCCATAAACGACATAAAAAAATATTACGACCTCATACACAGCTATCTATCTGTGGCTTATGGAGATGGTGAAGATTGCAGCTTCGACTTCAACATCTTTGATTTTTGTAAGAGGTATGGGCTTTTCTCTTCGACGATAATAAACGCTATCGACATATTAAACTATAACGGATATATGACCCTCACAGAGGAGTTTGAAAATCCGACAAGGGTTATGTTCAACGTCAGCCGTGACGAGATGTATCGTCTACAAATACGTCGTAAAGATCTCGATAATTTCATCAATTTTCTACTTCGGATACACACCGGCATATTCTCCGAATTTGTAACTATTGATGAAGAATATTTAGCTCGTATTTCAGGATATACCATGATACAGATAAATAAATTCTTCAAACAACTTGGAGAACAACGAGTGATAAGCTACATCCCTAAAAACAGGACTCCACGCCTCACACTCCACGTGGAACGACTGCCGATAGAAAGCCTCCTTATAACGCATGAGAGCTATGTCCTAAGACGTGAAAAAAACGAGAAACGCACCTCTGTGATGCTCGGATATTTAGAGAATAATAAGGGGTGTCTTAGTAAAATAATGCAAGAATATTTTGGAGAAACAGACGTTGTTCCATGTGGAAAATGTAGTTATTGCCGTGAACAAAAACGATAAGAACAATGAATAGTTATTATACCGAAAATCTTATTGAGGCAGGGTGTGACGAGGTGGGTCGTGGATGTTTGGCAGGCTCGCTCTTTGCCGCCGCCGTCATCCTCCCAAAAGATTTTTCGCATCCTTTGCTTCGTGACTCTAAGAAGATGACACATAAGCAACGCCTTGCCGTTCGAGAAGTCATCATGAAAGAGGCTATTGCATGGAGCATAGCAGAAGTGTCGGCTGAGGAAATAGACGAGATAAACATCCTCAACGCCTCTTTTTTAGGAATGACAAGAGCTGTAAAAGGATTGTCTGTAAGCCCAGAACTTTTATTGATAGACGGAAATAGATGGAAGAGCGAACTAACAACGCCACATCAATGTATCATCAAAGGCGATGACCTATATGCTTCTATCGCTGCAGCCTCTGTCCTTGCTAAGACCGAACGTGACAACTATATAACACTTTGTGCCGAGCAATACCCCGAATATGGATGGAGTAAAAACAAGGCATATCCAACGAAACAACATAGGGAGGCGATCGCCCAATATGGCATCACCCCCCTACATCGTAAAACATTTAAGTTATCTGAAATTTAGTTATATAGATCTGCAAATTCTTTGAGCTCCTTAACAATATCGGCCTGCCCGTTGTTTATAGCCACCGCATAAAGGTTGTATATCTCAGAGAGTTTTCCATTTACCTCACTTGCCATAAGTTTAACTTGAGCATCGGGAAGAGAACCATAATATTCGATATATTCCAATAGGTTGTTACCTTCAGCAGCAACAATAGAATTTGCCTCTTTCACCATCCCAGCCCTATATAGAGCCTCTAAAAAGTCGTATGTCAGATAGTCGAACGATATATTTTTAAGAGGTATCTCTGTAAGTCCTTTCTTAAGCACCTTAACAGCACGCACAGTATCGCCTTGATTTATAAGCTCAAGAGCCAACCTTGAAAATCCACCACGCACCCTCGATGCACGCACCGTAGTACGTATAAACTCATCTACATTGATGTTGGCATCCCAAAGATTACCATATCTGAATTTATTCATCAACTTATCGTATAGGTATTCTACATCTACACGCCCCACGTTAAGTTGTGAAAATTTTGTTTTGATCGGCACTAATCGATAAGCGAAACCATCGTATTGAAGATATTCCACAAGTCCTAATTTGCTTATAGACTCCGCATATGGTTGTGTGAAATATATAGGTCGTTTCCAATCGGCACTACCTATCATATCAAGCAACACATAGTCAGCACGTGTTAGGACATCGGTTTTTATATCCATAAATATGGTGTCGACAACAAGGTGCATATCTTCCGGCTTAACAATACCGCTTTTTAAGACATTGTCTTTATTTACAGGTATCGATATTTTAGAAGTAGGGATTATCTGTTCTATGTCGGCAGCAATTTGTTTTATGAGTTGGCTTTTCTTTTCGCTATTGTCGGCAACAAACTTAAGCACCATTTTTATAGGGATATACTCATTATAGAGGTTCACAACATGGATATAGTCGTTTTTACGATAATAAACATCGTAAGGAATTGTCAGATCTATGCCCATAGCATCGTTTGTGCGTTGTTCCATCTGATGAGTATACCAGTCACTCGACAAATAACTTAAGTTGGCTATTTTAACATCTGTACGCTCACCCAAAACCTCTTGTGTGTTCCAAAGAGGGAAGGTGTCGTTGTCACCATAAGGGAGTATTATAGAACCCGGAAGTGTAGACTCCAGGTAGTTATATCCAAAATCTTTAGCTACATATCTGTTTGAACGATCGTGGTCATCATAGTTTTCCGCCAATAAGACAATAGGGACACTTAAAGATAGAGCAACAGCAACACCTGCTTTAGCGGTATCTGAAAATTTAAGAACTTTAATCTTATCGATAAGCGACTTTATGAACAACACGCCTAACCCTATCCAAATAGAGAAAGCATAGAACGACCCTGCATAAGCATAGTCACGCTCACGAGGCTCACTTGGCGTTTGGTTAAGATATAAAATGATAGCAAGCCCCGTCATAAGGAATAGTAACATCACAACAGTGAAGTTGTCTTTATCACGACGTAATTGGAAGAAGATACCGCATAAGCCAAGCAAGAAAGGCAAGAAGAAATAAGTGTTACGTCCACTGTTTTCCTTAAGCTCCGTTGGCACAAAAGTTTGATTACCAAGATATATGTTATCTATAAAATCGATCCCCGACAACCAGTTGCCATACATGATGCCACCATCACCTTGAATATCGTTTTGACGACCTACAAAATTCCACATAAAATATCGCCAATACATATAGTTGACTTGATATTTAAAGAAGAAATCCAGATTTTCGGCAAAAGTAGGCACTGTGACCATTCTCCCATCTCCTACGTTAATATTGCGTCCTTTTATGTCAACCCAGTCTTTATATAAATCGGCGTGTCTATCACTGTGCATACGTGGGAAGAAGGTTGTTGTAGCCTCGTCATATTCGTAATGGTCAAGAGCCTTGTACTTCTCGTATTTTTTGGTTTTATCGTTAAGATAAAACTCTTCTTTATATTCCACAGATGTTATTGGAGAACTATAATATTGACCAAACAGAAGAGGAGTATAACCATATTGCTCACGATTTAACACCGAAAGCAGAGAATAAGGATCGGACGGAGCATTGCTGTTCATAGGAGGGTTTGCTATCGCACGTACCACAACAGAGGCATAGCTGCAATAGCCAAACACCATGACAGCCAAAGAGAGCGACACCACGTGCCATAAACGTTTTTTATGAGTATGTGTATAATAGACCAGATATGTCAAGCCTGCTAATAGTATAACTACAAAGGTAAGAAGCCCACTATTTACAGGAAGATTTAGGTTGTTCACAAACACCTTGTCTAACCAAGCACCCAAAGAAACAGTTTTAGGAACAATGATAAATAAAATTATAGCTATAATCACAATAGAGACAAGGAGCGCACCCCACCAACTAATACGACTACGGCTTTTGATTTTTTTGTTGTAATATATGAATACAAGAGCAGGAATAGCCAAGAGGTTAAGTAGATGGACACCTATTGAAAGACCTATCATATAGGCAATAAGGATCAGCCATCTGTCTGAAGTAGGACTATCAGCCTCTTCCTCCCAACGAAGCATAGCCCAAAAGACAACAGCCGTAAAAAGAGATGATTGGGCATAAACCTCACCCTCAACAGCCGAAAACCAAAACGTATCGGTAAACGCATAACCTAAAGCCCCCACAAAGGCAGAGCCGAAGATAAGGAGAAGATCACTTTTTGAAAGTTCCTCAATGCTTTTTTTAATAAGACGTTGTCCAAGGTGGACAATAGTCCAAAAAAGAAACGATATTGTCAAAGCACTCGCCACGACAGAAGCCATATTCACCATCAATGCCACATAAGAGGTATTGGGAGCAAAGAACGTAAAGAAGCGGTTTATTATCATAAACAAAGGAGCTCCTGGAGGGTGTCCCACCTCCAACTTATATGACGTTGCTATAAATTCACCACAGTCCCAAAGACTTGCTGACGGCTCTACGGTAAGGGAGTATACAAGTGCTGAAATAAAGAAGGCAACCCAACCAAGAGATAGATTTAGTTTCTTAAAATGGCTCATTAGAAGTAATTAAGTATTTATTCATTTTGCGACAAAGATAAAAAATATATTCCGATTTTTGGAAATTATTCATATATTTGCGGTTCACCATTGACATTTAAAGAGAATGAACAAGATAAAAATTGCTATGATTTACGACTTTGACGGGACTTTATCTCCGGGCAATATGCAAGAGTATAACTTCATCCCTGCCGTAGGTGAAAACAATGATGTCTTCTGGTCTAACAGCAATCGTCTTGCCAAAGAGCAAGATGGAGATGCTATTTTGGCATATATGTATTATATGATACATACCGCCAAGAACAAAGAACACTCTCTTCGTCGTGATGCCTTTCGCAATTCGGGTAAAGATATAACGTTTTTTAAAGGAGTGAAAGAGTGGTTTTCTCGCATAAACAAATATGCCGCTGAGAACAATATTATCATAGAACACCACATAAACTCCTCTGGCATAAAAGAAATTATCGAGGGGACAGAGATAGCTCATGAATTTAAGAACATATTTGCTTGTTCTTTCTTTTACGATGTCGATGGGGTTGCCTATTGGCCTTCAGTAGTTGTAAACTACACCACAAAAACACAATTTCTGTTTAAGATAAACAAAGGTATAACAAGCGTTTACGATCATACCCAAGTAAACGAATACACACCTACCGAACAACGTGATGTTCCCTTTAGCCGAATGATATATTTTGGTGACGGAACAACAGACATCCCTTGTATGCGTCTTGTGAAACAGCTTGGAGGGCATTCCATTGCCGTATATAGCGAAGAAAAGACCAAAGACAAATGCCAAAAGCTCGTTAAGGAAAATCGTGCCGATTATATAGTACCGTCAGATTATAGCGAAGGCAGCAAAGTAGATCTAATAGTTAAAAACATAATTACAAAAATAAAGACCGACTATGAGTTGTCAAGGCTTAAAAAATAGAGGTTACAATATACAAAATCTGCTGCTTGCTCTACTTTCGATAGCATTACTCTCTCTGCCATGGGTGGAGATAACCTCTTTAACTCTATTTATAGCCTTTGTCCCTCTGCTTATGATCAACAAAAGATCTACGCATGGGGCTTTTATTGCCTTTAGCATCTTTATACTCATAGCATGGCATCTCATAACTTTAATATGGGTTGCAAATGCAACATGGATAGGTCCTGTAGCGGCAACGGTAGCTGGAGTTACCCTTTTTATCATCCCACTTATCTTCTTTAGCCTCTCAAGTCGAAAAAGCACTCCTATAATCTCATACGTCCTGCTTATCTCTTCATGGACAGCAGCAGAATATCTATATCTAAACGGTGAAATATCGTTTCCTTGGATCATGTTAGGAAACGGATTTTCTTTAGATGCTAAGATTGTACAATGGTATGAATATACAGGTAGTCTCGGTGGCACGATATGGATGTTGTTGTCTAACATCCTCATCTTTGAGGCGATAGAGAGACGAAGCAAAAAATATGGCATCGTGGCGGGCTCTGTTATTGTAATTCCTATTATAATATCATTTTTGATATATATAAATTATAAAGAGGAGATACGTCCACTACAAGTGACCATCGTTCAACCTAACATAGACCCATATACCGAGAAGTTCGGTTCTATGACAAAATATGAACAGCTATCAATCATCGAAACGCTTGCCAATGAAGCTCCTCACGATGTCGATTTTATAATAGCTCCAGAGACTGCCGTTGAGGGAAACATCATAGAAGACGATCTCACAAGCAGCTCCGAACTAAATCGTCTTAAGACATCAGTCATCTCGACACATCCACAAGCCTCTATTGTAACAGGGGTTACTGCATATCGCATGTATCCATTTAACATAGCAGAAGCTCCTACGGCAAGTGCCCGAAAGAGTCCTCAAGGCTACTACGATGTGATAAACGGAGCGGTGTGCATAAGTGAGGCTGACACCATCCCTTTATATATAAAATCGAAACTCGTGATTGGTGTTGAGATGATCCCTTATCCTAACATCCTAAAACATATACCATTCTTCACCGTCGACCTTGGCGGCAGCGTGGGAGGGTTGCTCTCACAAGAAAGAAGAGAAGTTTTTTCAAACAAAGGCAATAAAGTAGGACCTGCAATATGTTTTGAGTCTATATATGGCGAGCATTTTGGGGGTTTTGTACGTGAGGGAGCCCAAGTGATGTTTATTGTGACAAACGACGGTTGGTGGAAAGACACATTCGGATATAAACAACATTTCAACTTTGCACGTATCCGTGCCATAGAGACTCGTCGTAGCATAGCCCGAAGTGCTAACACTGGCATATCAGCATTCATAAACCAACGAGGCGATGTTTTAGAAAGGTTGGGTTGGGATGTGCGTGGGACAATAACAGACAAGATAAACCTAAACGATAAAATGACTTTTTATACTATATATGGGGATTGGTTAGGACGCATCTCAACGTTAATTCTCGTGTTGACGCTTCTTTTTCTAATAGCCCAAAAGATGAAAAACAAATTAAATTCAAAAAAAATCTAAACTCATGTTTTCAGGAATTGTTGAAGCTACCGCTAAAGTGGTAGATCTAAAAAAGGAGAAGGAAAATCTGCATATAACAATGGAGTGCCCCTTCACAAACGAACTAAAGATAGACCAAAGCATATCTCACAATGGAGTGTGTTTAACGGTGGTAAATATCGATGGCAACAGATATACCGTTACTGCAATTCAAGAGACTTTGCTTAGGAGCAACCTTGGGCTTCTTGCCATAGGTGATGAGGTAAATGTAGAAAGGAGTATGCGTCCAGACGCATTACTTGACGGACATATAGTACAAGGACACGTCGACACGACAGCCAAATGTACTGCCGTTGAAGAGGCTGAAGGCAGTTGGTATTACACTTTTGAATACGGAGGAGACGACATCACTGTTGAGAAAGGCTCTATTAGCGTAAACGGAGTAAGCCTTACCGTCTGCAACTCAATGGAAAATGCTTTCCAAGTAGCGATAATCCCTTACACTTACGAAAACACAAATTTCCATAATATAAAAAGAGGAAGCATCATCAACATAGAATTTGACATCATAGGCAAATACATAACCAAACTTATGCAACGCTATATCTAAATTCAGAGGCATAAAAAAAGGCTTAGCAAAACCATAGTTTTGCTAAGCCTTTTTTTATTCTTCTACTTTGTTTAAGTCGACAATAATAGGGTTGTGATCGGAAAAAGGAAGTGCCGGAGAATTATAACTTAAAATATCGTAATAGTCGTCGTCTACAAAGATATTGTCTATACGTAGCACGTGGAACATGGTGTTATATGTATACCCTAAGCCCTCTCCCTTAAGCACAAAAGCATCTTTAAATCCTTTTTTTATTTTGTGATATGTATATGAGGCCGGTGTGTCGTTAAAGTCACCACATAACAGAACTTTATATGGGGAATTGGCGATAAGCTCAGCAACCTCTTTTGCTTGATCTGCACGTTTGGAGTTGTTGTTAATCAACTTACGGATTATGCTTTTTGCAAGTTCCTTATCCTCACTACCATCAAGTTCATATACCTCGTGCGTCTTAACAGAAGAGAGCTGAAGGTGTATGTTTATGATACGTAAGGTGTCTCTACCTCTTACCATATCGGCATATATAAGTCCATTGGTGCTATTTTTAAATTTCACTCTATGTCCGTGAATAAGCCTATATTT
Organism: Rikenellaceae bacterium; assembly: GCA_036653215.1. GTDB lineage: Bacteria > Bacteroidota > Bacteroidia > Bacteroidales > Rikenellaceae > JADFUS01. The sequence goes on along the minus strand of JAVVUK010000004.1, from coordinate 5,529 downwards.
ACTATAAATAGCCAATCCACTGCCATGATTGCGGCTGTTGCGGTTTGTGACACTAAGATAACTCACATATCGATATGGCATTTTTATAAGAGCATCACTTATGTAGTTCAAATCACGCTTTGATGTGGTGCGGAACTCCTGCATACATAGAATATCGGGATTTTGTTTATTTATAAAAGTGAGAATAGAGTCAGCACTATTTTTTTTAGTATTAGCCCATAAATTAAAGACTCCGACGTTATAAGTCATAACACGAAGATCGCACTTCTCATAAGGTTTATCTTTTTTTATCTTTATCTGAAGATGACGTGATACCTGCCCACTAAATAGGATGAAACACACAGCCAATAATATAGCCATTTTATCCCACACTATGATCCAGTAAGCAAGAAGTATTATGTTTACGATAATGATGATAGGAGCACCTAAAGACACAACAGCAAAAAGCCCAAAGAAATTGGGGTTTATAAATTGATTTATAGTTATAATAAAAAATAGCACCAGGGATACTGATGTCACTATTTTTAATATAAAATTAAAAAACTTCATTCTACAAAGGTAATGAAAAATATTAATTTTTCTATTTCCCAAATTTCTCTTTTAACCATCTCGGAAACACAAATATCCCGATGAAAAGATAAAGATAATATGTTATCATACGCCAAAATAGAGATAGCAAAATGGCAAGCCCAGCAATAGGGATAAAGTCACCTAAATATTCGGCAAAGAAATATTCAGAAAAGCCACTACCTCCCGGCGTTGGCATTACAAGCATCATGACCCACATGACAAGTTGTCGAGCAAAAAGCAAAACGTGATTGTTGAAGGGGATAAACGCCATGATGAGTGCGTTAACGACTAAATAACGAGAGCTCCACGACACGAATGTCGCAGCAAGGAGCTTCACCCAATAGCCCCAACGGTGTTTTCGTATTTCGATAGCACTGACTATAAGATCGTCCCCTGCACGTGCTGCCGCCTCACGCCAACGTCTTAGAGGCTTAAAACTAAAGATCTTAATCATCAGCCACTTTAACCCTTTAGGATTAAAAAACAGACCATATGTCACAAAAAGAAGATATGTTAATTTTAAGAAGTACCCTGTAAGCACTAAGGCTAAAACACCACCAAAAAAGCCACCATCCACACCTTGAGCACTAAAAAGGGCTTCTCCTCCGACAATAATGACAAGCAGAGGAAACATGACTATAAAAAATAACTCATCGAAAAATGAAGTTAGCAACACTATTGCCGAACTTCGTCCAACACTTATCCCTGCCTTATGGACATATATTATTGCGAAACTTGTTCCCCCAACAGCAGACGGCGTAATTGCAGATGTAAATTCCCATAACATAATTACTCGAAACGCCTCATACCACGACATCTCACGACCCGATAATATCTTAATACGTATTATGTAACCCACATCTCTACCTACCATGAAGAGAAGAGCTATAATGATCCATACTACTGTGTGAAAGCTAAAGGTAAGCACAGAGAGGGCTTCCCTATCGAAATCTTGATATACCATATAACCGACAACCCCTAAACCAATTAAGATAGGGTATGTTATGTTGGATAGTTTTATTTTGGATAAGTGTTTCCTTTGTGAATCGTCTGACATTGATTATCTTTGTTGGGTATGATGTACAAATATATCAAAAATCTTGCAATAAACAATGGGTTTGAGCTTTGTGGCATCACACCCTGTGTTTCTATTGATAATTTTAAGGAAAATATAGGGGCGTGGATAGGAAAAGGCTTTCATGCAAAAATGGCGTGGATAGAGAGAAACAACGACATACGTCAAGACCCATCTTTGCTTTTTGAGGGCGCAAAAACATTAATCGTAGTAGCAAAATATTATAATAATAAAATTTACGACCCCACGCCACCACGTGTAGCTCGCTATGCCCAAAATAGAGATTACCATATTACCATGCGTTGCGATATGGAGAAAATGGCAACATCTATGGAAGAAGAATTTGGCGTTCATAGCAGATGTTGTGTCGACTCGACACCTATTGCCGAGAGATATTGGGCTGTAAAAGCAGGACTCGGATGGATCGGCAAAAGTGGGATGTTGATAAATCGTGAATATGGGGGTTTCTTAACTTTAGGTGTAATTCTTATAGATCAGGAATGCGACAGCTATGACTCTCCATCTGCCTTTAACGGATGTGGCAAATGTAGCAACTGCTTAGATAGTTGTCCCACAAAGGCATTAACAGAAAATAAAACAGTCGACTCTCGTCGTTGCCTCTCTTACCTCACCGTTGAACATAGGGGCGATTTTGAAGGAGAGGCTTTAGATCTTATAAAATCTTCCGAATGGATGTATGGATGCGACTGTTGTACCGAAGTATGTCCATGGAGCATTGCCGCCGAGAAGAAACATGAAAGGGCAAATCCCACGCCTCCACCATACACAAGGGAAGAGTTGCTAAAGATAAAAGACATTAGCAACAGTGCTTTTAAACGACTATTTGGAGAAACACCACTCTTCCATAGCGGTAAAAAAAACATAGAACGTAACATTTGCATAATAGTTGAGAATAAGTCATAACACTATTTTTAAACAGACACTTACCATTATGACAAAGAAAACATCTATTCAAGAGGGTAGCTTTCGTGCACCCGAAAAATTTCACATTACAATCTCGCATGATGGTCCATATCTCATTTTCGGATCACCCAAACTCTCAATACAATCTATCGAGACTAACAAAGAGGGAGAATGTTGGAATTTTAAAGAGGGGGCAACTTTTAATACCGAGCACCAACCTACTGCACTATGTAGGTGCGGAGCCTCTAAGAAAAAGCCTTATTGTGACGGGTCTCACATAAAAACAGAATGGTCGCCCGAACTTACAGCACCCAACAAGCCTCTGCTTGAAGATGCTGAATTTATTGAAGGAGCTATCATCTCATTAAGCGACAACGAGAGTTATTGCGCCTTCTCACGCTTTTGCGATGCAGAGGGTCGCACATGGAACTTAGTGGAAAACGAAGACGAAAACTCTTGTGACATTGCCATTAGAGAAGCTAATACGTGTCCTTCGGGAAGGCTCTCCGCATGGGATAAAAGCCTTAAAGAGCCTCAGGAACCCTCTCTTGAGCCCTCTCTTGCTCTCATCGAAGACCCTTCTATTGGCGTTAGTGGTCCTCTGTGGGTGCGTGGAGGCATCCCCATTGCTAAGGAAGATGGTGAAGAATATGAAATTCGCAATCGCATAACATTATGTCGTTGTGGTCAGTCGGCAAACAAGCCATTTTGCGACGGCACACACGCCACCATCCGCTTTGAAGACCATCTATATTAACGAGATAGGAGAAAGACGCTAAGCATCTTTCTCCTATCTTTTGTAATTATTTTTAGTGAGCGTACAGCTTTTTTAGTGAGCGTACAATAGTACGTGATCGAAAAATCATTATTGCGTAACGCAGCAGTTAGCACCCACACTTTTTAAAGTGTCGTAAAAGCTTCAAATAGTGTTAAATGCAAGGCTTGGAATAATTATTTTTAGTGAGCGTACAGACAGTACGTGATCGAAAAATCATTATTGCGTAACGCAGCAGTTAGCACCCACACTTTTTAAAGTGTCGTAAAAGCTTCAAATAGTGTTAAATGCAAGGCTTGGAATAATTATTTTTAGTGAGCGTACGAATAGTACGTGATCGAAAAATCATTATTGCGTAACGCAGCAGTTAGCACTATTTCAAGCTTTTTAGAACATATAGTCCCATGGGGGTAACATAACAACATCCCCCTTCAGAGCCTCGACAGATTTAATATCAAGATACTTCTTGTTTATCACTATTCTAAACATATATTCATCGAACCAACGATCTGTAAATGTGAGGTATCCGTTGTTTCCGCTATCAGCACCCCAGCTATTCTCGAACTCCCATTTTATAGGTTTATCATTGTCATCTGTGTCGCAAGCCATAAGGAGCATGGCGTGTGCCGAGCCACTTTGACGAGTAAGGATACGAGCCTTTTTGTCCATATTAAAATCGACACCAAAAAGCTTGTTGAAGTCGTACATCTCTATTGCGTTAATTCCACTGTTGTAGTTTGCTTGTTTGCCCACATCACAAGATGAATACATGGCCTCTCCATCTTTTATCGAAGCCAAAGCCGCAGCTTTTATCACATCGTTAGGAAGATTTAGATATAGCCAGTCATGCCCCTCCACCATGTTACGATAACCTTTTATGTCATAAAGTTTGTAGTAGTCACGTGTAGGGTCGTTCATTATCATGATATAATTTTCAGGGTTATAGTTAGTCGGTTTTATCTCGTTGTAGAACTTCAAAGGGGTATATTCAACAAGTTCTTTCACCTCTCCATCTTTAGTTTTATATCTCCATGAAAAAGTAGTAGGAGGATTGCCTAAAGATAGGGCAAGGATGCGGTATATATCATTCATAATTGTCAGTTTTGCTTTACGCAAATCCTCTATTTTAACACCAGAGGCATAAAGTTGACGTAAGTCGTATCCGCCTTTACGCAGACGCTCGTCGAGACGGGCATCAAGCTGTGAGGTGTTGTCGGAATGTGCCGTTTCGGGCATCACACTTTGTGGCACCACTCCGTATTTCTGAGCCACATTATAGAAGTTATTCCACACGCCACCGTCGTCTACTACATTTACAAAATATTGAGTCACCTCACGATTATCCATCGGCAAAGAGGCTGTTGCTATTATGGATTCTAAGAAGCTATTTGACTTCTCAAACATATCCCAAAAGTAATTGTAGTTATGAGAAAAGTCGAACCCTTCAAGGTTATAGCGTTGCATCACGGCAGGACGCATGGCGTTCATGGAGGCGAACATCCAACAACGACCAGAGCTATGTTGGTTTGTTATTCCTTTCACATCGACACTATATTTGAAAAAGTGATCTAAATCTCCCTGCATATCACGATTTAGGGATAACGACTTTAGGTTGTTATTGTTAGAGATCACATTTCCAAGAGCTGTTGTAGCATCATCTTTGTTCATAGACTCTTTTATTGACATCAGCTCTTTCGAGGTTATTGCTCCGTTGTCTGCTTTTTTCTGTGCTAATGCTCCGAAAGGGATTAGGCATAAGGCAACGATAAGTATTCGCTTCATTTTTATATAATTTTAGGTTTATTTTCTATCTTTGCAAAGTTAGAAAATTTTAAATAAATTACATTGGATTGGAAAGATAGATTGAATATTGTTTATTCTACAAGTAACACATTTGAATATCAAAATGGAACCCAAGAAGAACAATCGACTCTTGAGCCTACAAAACAGGTGTTACGTGTGACGCTCGACAAGAAGCAACGTCGTGGCAAGCAAGTGACGCTGGTAACGGGTTTTATAGGCACGGAAAGCGATCTCAAAGATCTCGGTAAGCTTCTCAAGACACGTTGTGGCGTGGGCGGATCGGCAAAAGACGGAGAGATACTCATTCAAGGCGATTTTCGTGATAAGACACGTGCAATTTTAGTAGAATTAGGTTACCGAAATACAAAATAATGGTTAGGAA
>JAVVUK010000003.1:49657-50669 GCA_036653215.1 Rikenellaceae bacterium | reverse complement strand
CTTCCTTTCCCTACTTCACTCTCGACACGAATAGAACCGCCATGTGCCTCAAGAAAATCTTTGGATATGGCAAGTCCTAAACCACTACCTTGAGTCTTTGTTCCCGGAACACGGAAATAACGTTCAAAGATGCTCTCATGATATCGAGGGTCTATGCCTTTACCAAAATCTTGCACATAAATCTCAATTGACTTATCGATCTGCTGTGCCCCTATAATAATACGTGAATTTTCGTTCGAATAGTGGATAGCGTTAGAGAGTAGATTTGTTATTACCCACGCTATTTTCTCACTATCGATAAACAACTTAGGCATTTTTGTCTCTGGATATTCAACCTCAATGTTACAACCGAACCTCTCGGCAAGCACTCGTGTTGCATTTACGGCATATGTTATAAGCTCAATGGGCTTTGTGACTTTAGGAGATAGTTGTAATTTGCCAGTCTCCACCTGTGTCATCTTTAATAACTCACTGGTAATGCTAAGCAGCCTATCGCTATTTTCATATATGCTTTTTGAAAGGGCTGTTTGCTCATCATTCATCTCCCCGATACGCTTATCCTCCAAGAGTTTAATGCTCATAAGAATTGCGGAAATAGGCGTTTTCAACTCGTGCGAGATTATAGATATAAAATTTGTCTTGGCATTATCCAGTTCTTTAAATTCAGTTATGTTAGATAGCTTTATTATGGTCCCCATCTGTTGTGCCGTCGTGGTATAATGGACTCTAAAATAGCTCTCTTTGTTATCCGAATATATCTTTAAAGGCTCGTCTCTCTTGTCGGCACTCTCCATGCCACGTAATAGTCTTCGAAACAAGTCATTATAAAGAGATACGTCTAAAGCAGATTGTCCTACTATCTTATCGTGACTAATGTTAAGGATAGATATTGCGGCATTATTTGCAAAAAGGACTGTTTTATTGTCGTCTAATCCTATCACAGGCTCTTCGATAGAGTTTATTATAGTTTCCAAATAACGCTTTGTTGCTATTACATGGGCTATGCTGCTAC
>JAVVUK010000003.1:6883-49647 GCA_036653215.1 Rikenellaceae bacterium | reverse complement strand
GCTGTTCTGCCATGCTGTTAAACGAGTCGGCGACCTTCCCAAATTCTGATTTTGAGCTGAAGTTAAGCCTATTGTCATAATTTTGATTTGACACTTCTATTATGCCGTCTGTAAGTTCTTTTATGGGTTGGGTAAAAGACTTAGGGAAACGCATCAACATTACAGTAGCGACAATAGCACTCAAAACAGCGATTATGATGATTAGAAGAAGAGCTTGGTTAGCGGTAGAATTTGCAATTTCAGCCTTTTGAGATATCGCAGACGTGTTAAGCAGTATAATGCTATTTATGGTCTCACTGAGCATTATGAAGTTCTCTCTGTTGGGATCCCTCTCAAACTCCAAAAAATGTTGTCTCAAAGTTTCAGTAACCTCCTTCTCATAAGGCTCTGTGGTATTCTCAATTTGCAAAAGAAGGCTTTTATTAAATATGCTTAGCGAGGTGCTGTCTTTGTGAAACTTATTGAGAGCATCTTGCATCTGTTGTGCATATTTGACCGAGTTGTAGTTGTCGGCAAGGATATTTGCCGTGTCACGCTTCATTTGGTTGATGTTACTTGCTGAGAACAAACCAAGCAAGATGATAACAACTAAGAGCGATCCTATCGAATAGGTTAGTTTATCTTTTATTTTCATCGTGTAGTTAAGAAAGAATTATAAGATCTATATTTGATTTTGAGAGTGAGTTAAAGAGGTGTCTATATCGAAATGCGGCGACTATAATATTCCATACTTTTATCTCTGGCTTGCCGATACATACGGTGCTTATTTTATGTGTCTCGCAAACATCAATTATCCCTGTTACCACATTTGGAGCATCTGTTTGGATTACCTCTGCCCCAAGCTCGGTAGCAATTTTAAAGTTGTTTATAAGATGACGTTGTGCTGCAAGACTTATGTTGTTTGCGTCTTCTTCGGGAGTGCGCACATATAAAACCGAGAAACTGGCATTATAGCGCATCGCCAACCGTGCCACTTTGCGGATAATGCGTCTGGGACCTTTCTCATTACTACTTATACAAACGAGAAAACGCTCGTGTCGAATACCTATATTTCGCCCCACGTCACTTTCAATTTGCTTTTCAACACGTAGAGCCACCTCCTTAAGAGCTAACTCACGAAGTTGAAGGATATGTTCAGGCTTAAAGAAATTTCCTAAAGCCGTCGATATTTTATCGGCTTGATATATCTTCCCTCCTTTCAGACGATCGATAAGCTCATCTGCCGTAAGGTCTATATTAACTACTTCGTCTGCCATAACAAGAACGCTATCGGGAACACGCTCGGCAACTTCTATTCCCGTAATGCTTTCCACATCTTGGTTAAGGCTCTCTATGTGTTGAATATTGACAGCACTAATCACGTTGATCCCAGCATCGAGAATATCAAGAACATCTTGCCATCTCTTTTCATTTTTACTGCCTCCCACATTTGTATGGGCAAGTTCATCGACGATAACAATCTCTGGATTTATTCTCAAAATAGCATCTAAATCCATGTCTTCCAACTCCTTACCCTTATAAAATATCTTACGTCTTGGGATCTCTGGAAGTCCCTCAGTCATCTTAAAGGTGTCTATGCGTCCATGCGTCTCTATGTAACCTATCTGAATGTCAATGCCACTTTCTAAGAGTTGATGAGCCTCTTGCAACATACGATAGCTCTTGCCAACGCCAGCCACCATGCCGATATAAACCTTAAATTTGCCTCTACGTGACTTTTTTATAAGGTTTAGAAAATGCTGAACATTTTGTTGATATTCCATATCCTATTATTTCATTTCAAAGATAATCCTATTTTATTTATATTTTTCATCAAGAGCTATATTTAGCTTTAAGACATTTACCACAGTGACACCTATCAATGTCTTTTCTTGACACTCCTCGACCAATTTAAGCACCTGCTCAACATCTACACCACGAGCCATAGCCACACGCTGTGCTTGCACCATAGCACCATTTGGAGATATGTGAGGGTCGAGACCGCTACTGCTTGCTGTAACCATTTCTGAGGGCACCTCACTCCGATTTAAATAAGGATGTGAAACAAGAAAAGCATCGATGCGATTTTCTACTTCGGCAAGGTATTCTTTGTCAGCGTTACTTTTGTTACTGCCTCCGGAGCCACTACCATCATAGTTCACAGCCGATGGGCGAGGCCAAAAATATCTAATAGAGGTGAAATTTTGCGCTACATTTGAGGCTCCGACAATTTTACCATCAAAAGTTAGCGTCTCTGCCTTGCCTCCATTTGGAGCAACAACACTTGAGATGCCCCAAAGCACCAATACATAACCGAGAAATAAGATTACGGCAAAGGCGATTGTTATTTTTATAGAGATTAAAAAGTTTTTCATATCATTAAAGTATTGAGGCAAGTGCCATGTCTATTAGTTTGATAAAGATAAAAGGAGTTATCGTACCTCCAACCCCATAAATTAAAAGGTTGCGTCTTAATAATGCTGAGGCTCCAATAGGTTTGTATTTCACGCCTTTTAAGGCAAGAGGAATTAGGGCAGGAATTATAAGAGCATTAAAAATGACAGCCGAAAGTATTGCCGACTCTGGAGAGTAAAGCTCCATGATGTTGAGCGCACTAAGGGCAGGGATCGAGGTCATAAAGAGCGCAGGGACAATAGCAAAATACTTTGCCACGTCGTTGGCGATGCTAAAGGTGGTCAATGTTCCACGTGTCATAAGCAGCTGTTTTCCTATTTCTACTATCTCGATAAGCTTAGTCGGATCGTTGTCTAAGTCGACCATATTACCCGCTTCTTTAGCGGCTTGTGTACCACTATTCATTGCCACGCCTACATCTGCTTGAGCAAGTGCTGGAGCGTCATTTGTCCCATCGCCCATCATGGCAACCAATTTGCCTAAAGACTGCTCACGACGTATATACTCCATTTTATCTTCAGGCTTGGCTTCAGCTATAAAATCATCGACCCCTGCTTTAGCAGCTATATATTGAGCTGTGAGAGCGTTGTCGCCAGTAACCATGACTGTCTTAACGCCCATCTTACGAAGTCTCTCAAAACGCTCGCTGATACCAGGTTTTATGATGTCTTGCAATTCTATGACCCCCAACACTTCGTCTCCTTGTGCTACAACAAGTGGAGTGCCTCCATTTTGCGCTATTTTTGTCGATAGTTCGTAGGCGTATTCTGGGAATGTGCCTTCTAAATGCTCAACCAACGCACGTATAGCCTCCGTTGCTCCCTTTACGATAGAAATACCGTTTCTAAGCTCTACACCCGAACACTTCGTCTGTGCTGAAAACTCAATCCAACGACACCCAATAAGCATTGTGGTATCTATCTCAAATCCTTGTTCACGACTCAATTCTATTATTGACTTCCCCTCAGGGGTTTGATCGGCAGTAGAGGCAAGGACACAAGCTTCAACAAATGAATTTTGCCTCTCAGGGTTGATGGCATAAAAGCTTGTAGCCTTTCTGTTCCCGATAGTTATAGTACCTGTCTTGTCTAACAAAAGAGTGTCTATATCGCCAGCTGTTTCTACAGCCTTACCCGATTTTGTTATCACATTAGCACGTAAAGCTCTGTCCATGCCTGCAATGCCTATTGCAGATAAAAGACCTCCGATGGTCGTTGGAATTAGACACACAAAGAGCGACACCAAAGAGGCTATTGTAACCACAGTGCCTGTATAGTCGGCAAAAGGCTTTAATGTTACACACACGATAATAAAGACAAGGGTAAATCCGGCAAGTAAAATTGTAAGAGCTATCTCATTAGGACTCTTTTGACGTGAGGCTCCCTCAACAAGAGCTATCATCTTATCTAAAAAGCTCTCCCCTTGTGATGCTGTAACACGAACAACGATATGGTCTGAAAGTACCTTTGTGCCGCCAGTAACAGAGGTTTTGTCTCCGCCTGCTTCACGAATTACAGGAGCCGATTCTCCAGTTATTGCGCTCTCGTCTATCGATGCAAGTCCCTCTATGATCTCCCCGTCGGTTGGGATGGTGTCTCCTGCTGAACATTCGAAAAGGTCTCCCTTGATAAGGCACGAGCTGCTTACGACAACCTCTTTGCCGTCAACAACCTTGCGTGCTGGAGTATCCTCACGAGTCTTGCGGAGGCTCTCAGCTTGCGCCTTGCCTCGTGCTTCGGCAATAGCTTCGGCAAAGTTAGCAAAGAGAAGAGTTATGAGTAACACCATAAATATAGCAAAGTTATAACCAAACGAACCTTGAGAGTCCCAGCCAAATAATACGCTGATTGCCACGACAAACATAACAAATGTCGACACAAGGACGGCGAACATGATAGGGTTACGCACCATAGTTCGAGGGTCTAACTTCACGACTGCCTCTTTCAAAGAAGAGGTGATTTGGTCGCCAGTAATAAATATATTTTTCTTCATCGTAATTACAGAGTTAAAAATTCAGCTATTGGAGCTAAGGTCAATACTGGGAAAAAGGCTAATGCCGCAATTATAAATACAACCACAAAGGTCATAACCGAGAATGTGACAGTATCTGTTTTTAAGGTTCCTGCACTTTCGGGAATAAATTTCTTTTGCGCTAACAGACCAGCAATGGCGACTTGTCCTATTATCGGGAGGAAACGACTTAAAATAAGCACCACGCCTGTTGATATGTTCCAAAAGTTAGTGTTGTCGCCCAGTCCTTCAAAGCCAGAGCCGTTGTTAGCAGCAGAAGATGAAAACTCATATAACATCTCGCTCAATCCGTGAAAAGAAGAGTTATTTAACCAAGAAGAGGCTAATGTAGGTTCTGAGGTGGCAAGATAACTGGCTATTGCCGTTCCTGAGAGTATGAATAATGGGTGAAGAAGGGCTATTATGATAGCTATTTTCATCTCTCGTGCTTCTATCTTTTTACCCATAAATTCGGGTGTTCGCCCAACCATCAAGCCACTAAGAAAAACAGCAATAATTATAAAGATGTAATAGTTCATAAAGCCCACCCCCACGCCACCAAACCAACAGTTGATCTGCATATTTATCATAGCAACCATGCCTGTGAGAGGTGTTAAGCTATCGTGCATTCCGTTTACGGAACCGTTAGATGTTACCGTTGTCGTCATTGCCCAAAGCCCTGTGGCTGCCGAGCCAAGACGTGTCTCTTTCCCTTCCATGCTGCCTAATTGTTGCGCTATTCCCATCTCATCGATACGAGAATTGCCGCCCATCTCTTGACTCACTGCAACAAAGACTGTTGAGAGATAAGCTATGAGCATCACACCAAAGATGCAAGCTGAAAATTTACGTTTTTTAATATAGAAACCCATTGCCCAAATGAGCGCCATCGGGATTAAAATAATAGACATACACTCTATCATATTGGTAAGGTAAGTCGGGTTTTCAAGAGGGTGCGACGAGTTAACACCAAAAAAGCCACCTCCATTTGTCCCCAATTGCTTTATTGCAACCACAGCAGCCACAGGACCTTGCGAGATGGTCTGTTGAGAGCCTTCAAGGGTGGTAAGTGTCTGCTTGCCCTCAAAGGTCATAGGAACGCCACTAAAGACGAGTACGAGCCCTACAACCATAGACAGAGGAAGCAAAATACGAGTAACGCTTTTTACCAAAAAGACCCAAAAATTGCCAACCGTATTTGTTGTCTTTGCAGCCATAGCCTTTAACATAGCAGCAAATGCTGCCATTCCAGTAGCCGCTGTGATAAATTGAAATAACATAACCACAAAGATCTGTGTAAAGTATGTTACACCACTCTCTCCGCTGTAATGTTGTAAATTGCAATTTACCATAAAGCTGATAGAGGTGTTAAATGCCTGTGATACGCTTTGTCCCACATTGCCATCTGGATTAAGGGGTAACACCCCTTGAGATACAAGCAACACCATGCCCCAAATAAACCAAAATAGATTTACAGTAAGCAGAGCAACAAGGAAATTCTTCCATGTCATCTCTTGATAGGGGTCTATGCGACAAATTTTATATAATCGGTTTTCCAAAGGTGAGAGAAAATCTAAAAGCGAACGTTCGCCTTTGTAAACCTTTGCTATATATCGTCCTAAGGGATAGCTTAGAGCTATCACAATGACTACTTGAGCCACGATGCCTATAAGTTCTTCATTCATATTAGTTAGAAATTTTCAGGTTTTATGAGCACATATACAAGATATCCAAAGATGGCAAGGCTCAAAATAAAGAGTGTAGTAAACATAAGATTAGATTTTTTCGAAATATTTGATTGAGCCGTAGAAGACGGCAAAGCACGCTCCACCCAACATTAGGAGTAGGAAAAACAGTAACACCTCATTCATATTTTTAAGTTTTATTACACCGATCTATGCCAACCATGTACCACAATTGACACTTGCTTAATTATTAATAATTTACCTTTTTTAACAAACAAAAAACCCTTCCAAAATGGAAGGGTCTATTTCTGTTTTGATATAGTATTGCTCTTTTGTCCGAAGGTGATTGTAACGGTTTAAACAGAGTCTTGCATTATAGAATACGATTAGGGGTTAACTAATATTTTATCGATACGAGCTCCATCCATATCAACAATCTCAAATTTAAAATCACCCCATATCACTACCTCTCCCGATTGTGGAATGTGTGCAAGTTGTTCGAGAATTAACCCCCCTATTGTATTGTAATTATTTTCGGGATAAAGTTCTGCTTTGTCAAAATAAACTAAGAAGTCATAGAATGGACATTGTCCGTCAACTAACCAACCTTGCTTATCTTTTCGCTCAATAATGTCAGGCTCTGTATGTATGTCATTTACAGACCCCACTAACCCTTCCAAAATATCTTTTAGCGTTATTATACCTTGAAAATCGCCAAACTCATCGCAGATAAGCACTTGGCTGACACGTTCTTCCTTCATCCGCTCTAAGGCTTTATAGACGCTCATGTTCTCGTGGAAGAACACAGCAGGCTCAATAATTTGCGAGAGGTTAAATTCGGGCTTATTAAAGGTGAGTATTAGTTTTTTGAGCGTAACCACTCCCAATACCAATTCTAAACTTTTATCGACAACAGGATAAAGTTCATATAGGTTTTTCTCTAAAATCTGCCTCACCTCTTGGTTGGTCATGTTAATGCCAAGATAGATGGTTTCGGTGCGATGTGTCATCAAGGAGCTTATTTTTAAGTCTCCGAGCATGAAGACACGTTCTACAATATCTTGTTCTACCTCTTGAATTTCTCCATCTTCGGTGCTCTCTTGTATCATTGATTTTATCTCATCTTCCGTAACTTTACATTCTTGTTCTTCAAATCCAGTTAACTTAAAAAGGAAAGATGTACTCTTTGATAATACCCACACAAAGGGAGAGGCTATTAGAGATAGAATATACATAGGTCGAGCAACTCCTTGAGCCACTTTTTCAGCAATACTCATTCCTATTCGTTTGGGAAGCAACTCGCCAAATATTAGGGTTAGATATGTTACGACAATAACGATAATTGTCTGAGCAATGGAGTGAGAATAACTCTGAGCAACGCCACAGCTTTTTAGCATCTCCGAAAAATCGTCAGCCAGTAAATTACCAGAGTATATACCGGTTAAGATGCCGATAACGGTAATCCCGATTTGAATTGTTGAGAGGAATGTGTTAGGTTCGTTTACAAGTTTTAAGGCTATTTGTGCCAATTTGTTTCCTTGTTTCGCCTGATTAGATAGGTGTGATTTGCGTACCGAAATAAGAGCAATCTCCGACATCGCAAGAAGCCCATTCAAAAGAATAAGGGCTATAATTACAAATAATTCATTCATATGTTTTTTGTTAATTAACAATCAAAGCTCCATTAATAAATGGTGTGTTGATAAGACAAAGAACAGCATCTAAATACGAATGCTTTGTAGTTGGTATATGGAAGAATGTGATTTAAAATTATATGAATATGTGTTACCTTTGAGTCCCATGCAATAAGCGGCACTGTCAAATATTGAATGTAAAGACCCATCATTAATAGCATTAGATCGACCATGGGCAAACCCCTTACCGCTCTTTATGCGACGACAAAGATCGGAATTAACATCTAACACATTGCTTTTTGGGACATCTGCATTTTGAAAATAAGCAAAGTCTCCAAAAGTATATATATTGTCATACTCTTCGGCATTATTTCTAAATGCAGAGAAAAACAGTAATATAGTATAAATTACAATTTCCATTATCGGGAATTAAAAAGAAGTTATGCCATATTCCTCTATCTTGCGGTAAAGGGTAGTAAGTCCTATTTTTAAGAGACGTGCCGCTTCGGTTTTATTTCCGGAGGTATAGGCTAAAACTTTTGATATGTGACGACGCTCAATTGATGCCAACTCCATAGAACCTTGTTTCCCCCCTTGTGACATCTGTACGTCGAGAGGTAAATCACAAAATTGTAATACCTCGCCAGAAGTCATAATCAGAGAGCGTTCTATCGTGTTTCGCAATTCTCGGATGTTCCCTTCCCAATTATGCCTCATCAAAGCATCGTAAAATGGTTGTTCAACTTCCGAGATTACTTTGCCCATTTTAACAGCAAAAGCATCTATAAAACTTTTCGCAAATAGAATTATGTCGTCGCCACGCTCACGCAAAGGAGGCAGCTCAATAGTAAAAACAGAAAGACGGTAATAAAGGTCTTCACGGAAAATGCCACGTGAAACATTATCTCTAAGATCTCGGTTTGTTGCGGCAATGATACGAATATCGACCTTTGTAGTTTTACAATCACCTACTTTTATAAACTCTCCACTTTCCAAAGTGCGGAGCAGCTTTGCTTGTAAAGATAGTGGCATTTCTCCTATCTCATCAAGGAAAATAGTCCCTTTATCAGCCTGTTCAAAAAGTCCTTTTTTATCTCTCAAAGCTCCAGTAAAAGCACCTGCCTTATATCCAAACATCTCACTTTCGAGAAGTTCGCTGCTGAAAGCAGCACAGTTGACAGCCACAAAGGAGCCTTGCGAGCGAGGACCTGCCTCGTGTATGGCATTGGCAAATACTTCCTT
The DNA here is from genome assembly GCA_036653215.1 of Rikenellaceae bacterium. Taxonomy (GTDB): domain Bacteria; phylum Bacteroidota; class Bacteroidia; order Bacteroidales; family Rikenellaceae; genus JADFUS01. The sequence continues at coordinate 40,682 of JAVVUK010000003.1, read as the reverse complement.
GCCAGTTCCTGTCTCTCCGGTTAATAAGATTGAAGTATTTGTGGCAGCTACTTTGCGTGCAAGGGATATGGCATTTAGTATCGGTTTTGAACGTCCTATTATAGAATCGAAACTATATTTTTTGTTGATCACCATCTCTAATCTTAAGAGCTTTGACTTTAGAGCCACCTTTTCAATAGCATTGGCAAGCAAAGGAATGATACGATTGTTGTCGTCTCCCTTAGTGAGATAGTCGAACGCTCCGTTTTTGATGGCTTGCACCCCATCGGCAATGTTGCCTTGCGCTGTAAGCATGATGACTTCACAATTAGGTTCGGCAGCCTTTATCTGAGGCACAAAATCGACCCCGTTACCATCTGGCAAAAAGACATCGCAAATGACAACTTGAGGATGGTGAAGGTCTAATTGTTTGAGCGATGATTTTAGATTTTCAGCCTGCACCACTTCATATCCTTCAAGTGATATTATGCGTGCAAGCAACTGGCGTATCTGAGGTTCGTCGTCTATAATAAGAATTTTCGACATATATAACTTTTAGTATGCTAATTTTATATTATCTACCCAAAGTGCTCCACCCGGAGACCCAACAAAGGCACCTCCGTAACCAGCACTAAAAGAAAGCATTATGTGGGTTGGATGTTCATATTCTTTGGCATATCCTACTTCTATGATTCGTTTTACCTCGCCTCTGCTGTTTCTTGCATATATGCGAGAGTTATCCTCCTTTTGAAGTGGCGCAACAACATCGTTTGGACGAATGCGGCGTTGTGCTGCCTCGCCATAAGTTATGGGTAAGAAAAAGGCATTTTTCCATATCGGAGAGAGGTCTCTCATACGATGACAAAGCGTTCCCACCCTCTTAGCATAGATGTTTCCGTCTTTATCTTCCCAACGACGTTGTATAATACAAATTACCTCCGCACTGTCAAGACCCGGAAGTTTCTTTTTGTTAAATCCGGTAGCTATGAAACGCTCCTGCACACCTCTCATCTTATAGTCAAAGACCACACCTTTAGGCTTTTTATTGATTGGTATCCCACGTAGAAGATAGGCATCGGCTCCTTTTGTAGAGGTTATAGGTTCGTTCATAGTGCCAAGAAAGATAGTCCCTGTGGCGATAACCTTAATGTTTATAAATCCTAACACTGTGACGGTCTCATATTTAGACTCTAAGCGTGCGGCATATCCGTTTCCTCTTTTTTCAGGAAAGACGGTTACACTGGTTTTTATTACGCCCACATCTGCAATTACAGAAGATGAAGCCCAAGGAGAGCCGTGATAATTTTTATAGTATTCGCCTTGTTTCATCGGCACTTGAAGACCTATTTCATATAGTTCTTTTACCTTTCCTCCGATAATGCCAGACTCTTTTGCCGACCTTTTAAGCCAATGTTCCATATCACCATAAGGGATAGGTTCCAAAGAGTTATATTTGGCTTGAGCGTCCACGAAAGATGGTATTAACAGTAGAATGACGTATAAAATATGTTTCATAGAACAAATTATTTATTACTGGAACCGTCTTATCAATATCTATTATAGTTCCATTCGGTTATTATATCACCCCAATTACTGTTTACCTTTTCGATAAGTTCAGCAGAGGGCTTTCTCACATTTTTTACAAATGTCTTTTGCTTGTCTAAATATGCTTTAAAGGCAGGTACACTTTCCGCATATCCATCTAAAGAGAGTGACTCATAGACCCTTTTTATGGCATCAAGACCATCCGCTTCAAAATCCTCAAATTTAATTTCTATTAGGTTTCCATTTGGGATCAACTTTTTATCACTCTGGTATGTTTGGTAAAGATCGGTATAAATTTTTAAGATGTTGTCGTCTATCTCTTTTTTTGTAATTTCTTGCAGCTTAAGCGGCTTTATGGTCTCGTTAAAAAAGCTCGATGTAGAAGCAAAGACAGCATAAGGATCACGCATAAGAAAGACAAACTTCGCATTTGGAAACATCTCTAATATCTCCTTAACACGCCCTGTGTGAGGAGGGTTTTTAGATAAGAAACGTTTGCCTCCGGTGTTATACATAGCAAGTTTTATGAGCCTTGTAAATTCCGCCTTAAAGACATCTTTTTCTTGTTGTGTGGCATCTTTAAATAAAAGATACTTACGGCTGTATTCTAACATATTTTTGGGTAAGAACCAAAAACGATAGAAGTTGTAAGGCATCATATTACTAAGGGCAAACTCCTCTTCTTGAGGAAGATCAACGCCTAATTTCACTCCATCTGTGGCTCTTGTTTTAGGCATAAAGATAGCCATTGCCTTTTTAAAGAAAGGCTGTCCCCAAAGCATGATATTTGGAAATACAGTTTGGTAGGTCGTGCAATATCCAAACTGCTTATCTTGAGACATAAGGTTGTGCACCATAGTTGTGCCACTTCTCCAATGCCCCAAGATGAAAACAGGGTCTTGCTCTATGGGCTTGTCTGCCAATAGTTTTTTGTATCTTCGGTCTTCAATTGGACGTATTAGGTTAAGTATCCAACAAACAGACTTTGAGATGCGATATGTCAATTTATATTTATCCTCCCACTCTCCTTTGGGCAATGAAGCTTTAAATGTATCGCAATCTGCCCCAACAAGAGTCGTTATAGGAAAAACAATTGTAAACTCTTTCTTTTTTTCATCCATATTTAAAATAGCATCTAAAAGCCAAGTTCTTTTTTCTCTTTTGCAGAAATAGGCTTCACAACCACAACGTCTATGTTGTTGTCGTTTAGCAAATGAGCAAAAGCAGCTATATTTGAAGGCGTGCCATAGTTCTCACCCTCAATTCTAATTACGGTATTGCCGTCAAGCATCAATGTTTGGCGTGCTTTATCGCCTTGAAGTGTATCATCTACCCAAAGGGTACGTCCTTTACCATCGCCTAAAGCAGCGTCTCCCTCTTTCCCTTTGCCAATCATCATCCCTACGGCAACGGTGTTATTGGTAACGGAGTCGATAAGGACAAACGAACCAACACCCTTGTTTTTAGAATAAGGATCGAAGAATAATGTCTTATTGGAAGTCAATGTTATACGTCCAATCTCGTTCAGAGCCAAACGATCTACTTTCGACTTTTCCAGTGTATTTACGTCTATCTTATAGGCAACCTCATTGATAAGACACCTCGAAAGATTAGTGTTGTGCTTGATAAATAAAGAACGATCTTTATCCATAGGAGTTTCATCCATCCACACCAACATAGTATCTACGCTGTGTGACATTATAGGGATATCGTCTGGGAAGACAAGCATATCTCCACGTGAAACATCAATCTCGTCTTCAAGGGTAATAGTCACACCTTGAGGAGCAAACGCCTCTTCGAGATCCCCATCATATGTCACTATGCTCTTAACTTTTGAGCGTGTGCCGGCAGGAAGAGACATCACGGTATCGCCTTTGTGCACCACCCCAGAGGCTATTTTACCGGAGAAACCTCTAAAGTTCAAATTTGGACGTAACACATATTGAACAGGGAAACGGAACGAGGTATGGTTATATTTATCTTGCACCTCCACACTTTGTAGGTAGTCTAACAATGCAAGCCCTTTATACCAAGTCATGGTTTTAGATTTGTCAACCACGTTATCGCCATTTAGGGCAGAAAGAGGAATAGGATATATCACATCAATGCCCATATCTTTCACAAAATCGAGATATTCGGCAACAATAGAGTCGAATGTTTTTTGGCTATAATCTACAAGGTCCATTTTGTTAACCGCCAAGACGACATTTTTTATCCCTAATAGAGACACCAAGAAGCTATGGCGTTTTGTCTGTGTGATAACTCCCTTTCGAGCATCTATAAGGATAATAGCCAATGAGGCTGTTGATCCACCAGTAATCATATTACGGGTATACTGTTCGTGTCCCGGAGTGTCGGCTACAATAAATTTACGGCTGTTAGTCGAGAAATAGCGATATGCTACGTCTATTGTTATCCCCTGCTCACGTTCAGCCTTAAGCCCATCTAAAAGCAAGGCGTAATCTATATTATTTTCGCCGGCATTACCCTCACGTTTACTATCTTTATGAAGAGCGTCTAATTGGTCTTCATAAAGCCTTTTACTATCATAAAGCAACCTACCTATAAGTGTAGATTTGCCATCATCAACCGAGCCTGCAGTCAACAACCTAAGAAGGTCTTTCTTCTGGTCGTTATCTAAGAACTCTTGTATATTTTCAATTTTCATAATCTTTCTTAAAAATACGTGAAACACTAAGTGTTGAGGTTTAAAGAGGTAATCACTTGTCTCGTAACACAAAATCCGCTCAGCGGAAGCGTACTAAATTGTACGTGAGAACCTAAAATTTTAGAGTAACGCAGCTATTCGTTTCTTATATTATTAAAAATAGCCTTCTCGCTTCTTCTGTTCCATACTCGCCTCCTGGTCGAAGTCTATAACACGTGTTGTGCGCTCACTTTTTGTTGTCACCATCATCTCTTCTACTATTTTCTCGATAGTGTCTGCTTCTGATTCGATAGCTCCAGTAAGAGGATAACACCCTAATGTCCTAAACCTCACTTTTTTCATTACTGCTGTATCACGCAACTCTTTCGGCATACGATCGTCATCTACCATAATTAGAGTTCCATTATATTTCACAACTGGGCGTTCTTTTGCGAAATAAAGAGGTACGATCGGAATTTTCTCTAATCGTATATATTGCCATATATCAAGCTCTGTCCAGTTTGAAAGAGGGAACACACGAATGCTCTCTCCCTCAGCAACACGAGAGTTGTAGATGTCCCATAACTCTGGGCGTTGATGTTTTGGATCCCATTGGTGAAATTTATCACGGAAAGAGTAGATGCGTTCTTTTGCTCTCGACTTCTCCTCGTCACGACGAGCACCACCAAAGGCAGCATCGAACTTATATTTTGTCATTGCCGCAAGGAGGGCTTGGGTTTTCATGATGTCGGTATGCACCTTGCTGCCGTGTGTAAAAGGACCTACACCTGCCTCAAAGCCTTTTTTGTTATACTCTACTATTAGATCCCATCCAAATTCCTTAACATATTTTTCTCGAAACTCTATCATCTCATGAAACTTCCATTTTGAGTCTATGTGCATCAAAGGGAAAGGTGGTTTGCCCGGAGCGAACGCCTTTTCTGCAAGACGAAGCATCACCGATGAGTCTTTACCTATTGAGTAAAGCATCACCGGATTACGAAATTCGGCAACCACTTCACGAATTATGTGAATGGCCTCCGATTCCAACTCACGTAAGTGTGAGAGCTTGTATTTATCTTCCATTATATCGAATTTTATGTATTATTTTTCCTATTATTTCATCTACGCTCTCATCAAGAGCCTTGTTTGTGGTATCTATTGTGAGTTGAGGATGTTGAGGCTCCTCGAAAGGGTCGGAGATACCTGTAAATGAAGCTATTTCTCCTGCACGTGCCTTTTTGTAAAGTCCTTTTACATCACGACGCTCACATTCCTCAACGGGAGTGCTGATATAAATCACAAAAAGATCGTCTTCCCCTATAATTTCACGAGTCATCTTTTGAATTTCATGTGTGGGCGTTATAGCTGCCACAAGAGTAACGATGCCTGTGTCTTTAAAGAGCCTTGCCGCCTCTGCCGTTCGACGTATGTTCTCATATCTATCAACGTCTGAAAAGCCAAGATTGTTGTTTAACCCAAGTCGCATATTGTCACCATCTAAAAGCCTAACGAGGAAGCCCTCGTCAAAAAGCCTCTTTTTCAAAGATTTAGCGATGGTGCTCTTCCCAGAACCTGAAAGCCCCACCAACCACACTACAAGCCCATGTTGAGAAAGCCTATTTTCAAAGTCTCCACGTGAGACAAGCATATCTTGATGTGGGTATATATTATTTTTATTCATAAATAAACGTTATTAGCTGTTTCCTAGAACGCCCAGAAAAGAGGCACTAAAAGAACCGTTACCACAAATACTATTACCGCCAAAGGTGCGCCCACCTTCCAATAATCTGTGAATTTATAATTACCTATACTTTGGACTATAAGATTTGTTTGGTAGCCTATTGGAGTCATGAAACTTGCTGATGCCGCTACACATATAGTCACAAAGAACGGATATGGATTTACCCCCAGTTGGTTTGATATAGATAGTGCGATAGGGAACATGAGTGCCGCCGCTGCATTATTTGTAATTAGCTCCGTGCACATAGCCGTTATTATGTACATTATCATTAAAACAACATGAGGATTTGCCCCTGCCGATATGTCGATAAGAAGGGTTGCTATCTCGTCGGCAATTCCCGAATTAAACATAGCCTTACTAATGGCAAAAGCAGCAGCAATGGCAATAAGAATATCCCAACTTATAAATTTGGTGTATTTACGATCGGGGAAGATGCGTAACGCCGCCATTATAAACACTGTGACTGCCGCAAAGAAGAACATCCCAAGAGGCTTTCCGTCTACTGAATTTATGTTTTCTCCGAAGACAGCACCAATGACCATAAGCAACACTAATATTGCGGCAAGATAACGTTTCACTGTCGACGACGGAGCTACATAGTCATTATCTTCGGTCACTAAATAGAAGACGCTTGACTTGCCCCATGTCTTTAAGAAACTGCTGTTTGTAAGCAGAACAAGATTGTCTCCCTCTTGCAACACCAACTCATCGAGGTCTCCATTGAGAGACTCTCCGTTTCGGTGTACAGACAAGACTAATGCTCCATAGTGACGATAAAAGTCAAATTCTCCAAGAGTGCTTTTCAGACCGGGGAAACGAGGCGCAAGGACTACTTCTGCCTGGGTCACCTCTTCTGCTTTAAAGTTGCTTTGCACCTTTTCGAGACAGGTGAGTCTAACATCTTTAGAAGCAAATAGCTTATATGTAGAAGAGACGCTACCCCCAACAAGCAAGGTGTCTCCCTCTTGAAGGACAATAGGAATAGAGTTGTCTAAACATTCACCTTTACGTTTTATATTTACGATAACCATGTCTGGAAGGATGTTCCCCACCTCCGGATTTTTATTTGTCAGCCCGATAAGTTTACTTGAAGGAAGGATACGTACTATATAGTAATATTCTTTTTGACTTTCTTGGTTACGTGCCGCACCTCTCATTCCCGGAAGTAGATATTTACTAAAGAAAATAAGGTATATAAGACCAAGAATGGTGATAAATATCCCTACTTTGCCAAGTTCAAAAAGGGTAAATCCCACATAGCCGTTATCTTGCATCATCCCATCAACAACAAGGTTTGTCGATGTCCCTATTAAAGTACAAACGCCACCTAAGATGGTAGCATACGATAAAGGAATTAGAAATTTTGTCGCCGAGATGTTCATGTTGTCCGCCCAACGTTTAATTATTGGGGCGAAGATTACGACGACAGCTGTGTTATTAAGAAAAGCCGAGAAGGCCGCTATCGAGGGCAACAGACGAGCCAGGATCTTAGATATAGAGCTCTTTTTATTAGGCAGCAGGCTTGTTATAACCCCATTTAAAGCTCCTGTTTGACGAATGCCCTCACTAACAAGAAAGAGCAGCGCAACGGTGAGCATTCCTGTATTGCTAAAACCTGAGACTAACTCCGACGGGGTTATTATCCCAAAGCTCATTATTAACACCGCTGCACAAAAAAGCGTTAATCCAGGACGCATCTTATCAAATACTAACACAAGGAACATTGCTATTAGTACGACAAGGACAAAAATAGCTGAAAAAGTCATATTTTATATATTAAGGACATCTAATAATTTACTGTATGTAGACTCTTTTTGTTATTATAAGCCATCATCTTATTATTTAGATAATAATAAGAGTGTTAATATGTGGCTGTTTTTTGTAATAACATCCACAAATGTAATAATTTATTTCTTAAAAAAGATAATTAAATATTTTGTTTATTTAAATTTGGGTTCCTGATTTTACGAACACCAATTAATAGATAAGAGGCCAAGAAATAGAAATTACGCCCAAGATAGTGTGCTGTTACTTGTTGTGCTAAGACATGGGTATTCTTAACGCATTACAATCATTACATTTTTAGCACGGTAAGACAGCTGCTTTTTTTGAGGCATTCACGAAGAGTTCCCAATTGCCAAAGCTGCTTTCTCAACATATAAAGGAGTTGAAAAGGAATGAGGGATTGAACCTACAAAGGTGTGTTTTTGTGTAGGTAAAGAAAATTGTAAATAACGACAACTTAATTTTGCTGTTTCAGCTCTATCTCAGGGATCTTTTCGTCGGTAAAGGTCATTGTTGCCTCTTTCCCCTTTCCCCAAAAATCAAGATCTTCGTTTTTATAACCGAACCCTGAAGCTGTTACATATTGGTGCAATTCATACATCTTACCAGACTCTGTCAACACAGCCCTTTCCTCGCCTGGATAAAAGACAACTTGCACAATATACTTTTTGTCGTTCTTGCCATCTGTGCCATAAAAAATAGCAGAAATAGGTTGGTTAAGCGTATCGGCAACAACGCTTACAATATCGCTTTTCCCTTCTGCAACAACAGGAGTGCTACTCCCTTGTTGTCTATTCCCCTTGCAGCTCACCAATACAGCAACTGCTAATAGAGATACTAAAATAATGCTTTTCATGTTAAAATTTTCTACAAACTTACAAATAATGTACCGCATTTTCAAAATGTTTTGTGTGTTTATTTTAAAACTCAATAAATGTTTTATTAACTATCTGTTTATTTATTAATTTATTGTTTATATCTTTGCGGCAGAGTAATAACTAATAACACTAACATTTTAAATCTATGAAAATCAATCAAAGTGGGGCGTCTCTTTCTAAGATAGTCCAAATAGGAGAGAAATTAAAGAGATTGACCGTCGAGACAGGTCAGCAGTATTTACCTTTAAACCGTGGTGTAAATGCGGTTGTTAATATTGATTTAACAGAGGTGATAAAATGTCTCGATTTTAACTCTCCCGACATACAGGTTTATCCTCCTGGACCAGGTTTTCAAGCTCTTCGTGAAGCTATAAATCAAGAGTATTTTCAAGGTAAATCATCGGCGGCAAACATATTGGTCACAGCTGGTGGTATGAACGCCCTCGATCTAATTGTGCAAACAGTAAATATAGGTAAGTTATATCTTCCCATATATTATTGGGGTTGTTATTTTCATATGCTTAAGGTTCGCAACATTGGAAATGCTGAATATTATGCACAAAGTGAGCTTTACGATCGTATAGACGAATTAAAAGGCAACGCTGTGCTTATTTGCGATCCTGGAAATCCACTTGGAGAGAAATATGACGATGAGGAGCAATTTAAATTGATAAAAACACTTAACGACAATGGGATAATAGTGTTTTTTGACAGCCCCTACCGTCGCATCTTCAACGACAAAAGCGACAATTATTATGCTCGACTTATGGAGCTTGAAAATGTCGTTATAACAGAGAGTTTTTCTAAATCGGTTGGTCTTAGTGGTCAGCGTTTAGGATTTATACACACCACAAATAAAGAACTGTTTCAAGAGCTTGAGATACGTCTTATGTATTGTACAAACGGAGTGAATGCTTTTGCACAACAACTTGTGTTGTCTCTCTTGACCAAGCCAGAGGGTATACAAGCAGCCACAGCCTTTAAGACAGCTACCGCTCGTGATATAGCCTTAAATATAGACTATCTTCGTCGACGAGAGTTGTTAGCAGAGGAATATTATCACACCTCTACACCAAAAGGCATTTTTGTGGTTGTGCCGAAGACCGAAGAAGAGCTTTTAGAGCATAACATAGGCAGTGTTTCTCTATCCTTCTTCACAAAAAGTCAGAAGGAGAAAGCTTCAAAATATGCACGTATATGTGTATCAGCTCCCCACAAGAAATTTGTTCAATATTTTGATAATATAAAATAATTATATACTTTTAGCTCCAATTATTGTAAAGTATCTATATGAAACTTATAAATGAAAAGGAGCTTAATTTTTTAGGGGATAACTTTTTAGGAAGATTATCCTCTAAAATTTTAATGACTTTATTTGATATTAACAAGGTTAATAGAGTATACAAGGACCTGATAGATGTCCCAAAGGAAAGATATCCAGCAGCATTATTAAACGAGATAGGGCTTTCATATACTGTTTCTCAAAACGATATTAGCAACATCCCCAAAGAGGGTGCTGTAATTATTGTTGCAAACCATCCCACAGGAGCCCCCGACGGACTACTTATAATAGACTTAATCTCGAAAGTGAGGCCTGACCTCAAAGTCATGGGCAATTATGTGCTCTCTCGTGTTGAACCTATAAAAGATTATTTTATAGACGTTGACCCTTTTAAAAAAGGCGCAAAAAGGACTACAACTGGAATAAAAGCATCATTTGCACACCTTGCAAAAGGCGGAGCTTTGGTCATCTTCCCGGCAGGAGAGGTATCTACATACCAAAAAGGATTTAGATGTCTTGAAGATAGAGAGTGGGACGACTCGATAATAAAATTTATAGATAAATGTGGCGTACCTATATTGCCAGTATATATAGGTGCCGAAAACTCCCTATTGTTCCACGTGGCAGGAAAGATACATCCGATACTTAGGACAGCTCTTTTAGTCCACGAAATGTTGAATAAAAAATCTGTAATAGCAAACCTCCGTATAGCCACACCTATAGGGACAAAACGCACAAATGAGCTTGTAGACATCAAAACGCTTAAGGCTTTTATACGTGCTAATATTTATTCTCTTGCGGCAAAGGCAAATCCACTACAAGAACATTTACAAACATTTGAGGAGATAGTTCCTCCAATTGATACCGAGCTCCTTTCAAAAGAGATAAACACACTTGAAGAGATGTGTATACTCAATATAGGTCCTTACTCTCTCTATTTTTGTGATGCTCCTTCTATTCCAAATATAATAAACGAGATCGGGAGGTTGCGAGAGATTGCTTTTCGCTCTGTTGGAGAGGGCACAGGTAAAGCGATAGATTTGGATAAATTTGACACATATTATCGACATCTTTTTATGTGGGATAATGAGAACCAAGCTGTTGTTGGGGCTTATCGTGTCGGCATGGGGGCTGAAATAATGAAGAGTCATGGAGCTTCAGGTTTTTATACAAACACCCTATTTGTGATGTCACGTCCCATGACCGACATATTAGGGGCTTGCATAGAGCTTGGACGTTCTTTCATAGCTCCAGACTATCAAAAACGTGCCACTCCTTTATCCATGATTTGGAAGGGCATTTTATATATCATACTTAGCAACCCTAACTATCGTTATCTGCTTGGTCCGGTGACGATACCCGGTAAATTTACAAATACCTCGAAGTTACTTCTTATAAACAATCTTAAAGAATATTATTTCGATGAAAACATCGCACGAGGGGTAATTCCAACAACAGGGATAAAAAAATTAGATCTTAAATCTTTTGATAAGAGCAAATATGAGGGTATCTACTCAATTGAAAATATAGATAAATTAGTGTCGGACATAGAGTCGGAAAGACAATCGGTTCCTATGCTCATAAAAAAATACCTTTTATTAAACAGTAAAATTATCGGTTTTAATGTCGATCCATCTTTTAACAATTCTCTCGATGCTTTAACTCTTCTTGATGTGAGGTATGTTCCAGAAAAGACTATCCAGATGCTCTCTAAAGAGCTTGATATAGATATAGATCTTGTCAATATGGATGATTATGAGGTCCTTCCCGAACACGGATCTTTTGATACAATAAAGATCAAAGTGAGTGGGAAAATGAAATATTATCAATTAAAAATATTAAAATTAAAAGAAAAATTTGGTCGATTAAAATAATAGTCATACCTTTGGAACATTAACACTAAAGAATAAACCTAATAAAACTAATAAATACTTATGAAAAAATTTTTAATGCTTGCCTGTGCTTCATTAAGTCTAATGGCGTTAGCAAGTTGTAGCAATGACGACTCTACCACAATTGAAGGGACTGCTTGTCAAATCACAAACAATGCTGTAAAATCTGATGCTGCGACAGCAGAGATTAACGGTACTATCTATGAAGCTAAAATAATATATTATACTGACGCAACAGAACTTAGCGAACAATTTGTTGGTCAAGTAGCTGGTAATGGAGGTAAATCAAATGTGTTTGCTGTTCCTGAAGGTGCAAACAACGCAAGATTAGCTCTTATGCTTGCTCCAATAACTATCACACACCCAGACAACGTGATGTTGTATACTGCAACTTTCTCTTTAACACCAGATGTAGCAACAAATATCACTATCGACAACTCTACAATGCTTACTATTACTAAGAGTGGTGATACAATATCTCTTGGTGAACTTTTAAATCTCTTATAATACACCAAATACCATATATGAGGTGTCCGTTAATTCGGGCACCTTTTTTGTTTTTTATAGGCATCCTTTTTTAGAAAATTATTATATTTGACAAAAAATATAGTGTATGAAAAAATATACGAAGTGGTTTAACATAATATTAATCATCGTATTATTATTAATAATAGGGATTATGGCAAAAGATAGTAAACGCCACAATACGCCACAACACGAAGTTGTATTAGAAAATATATTTGCTCGTCATAGTGTCAGAGAATATATAGATAAGTCTGTTACAAAAGGGATGTTAGACACTCTTGCACGTGCAGGTATGGCAGCACCAACAGGTATGGGACGTGAGGCTTGGGCTTTTATATTGATTGACAAAAGAGAGGTTTTAGACTCTCTTGCTTCCGGACTTTCAAACGCACAAATGCTATTTCAAGCGGCAGCGGCAATTGTTGTATGTGGCAACACTAACAAAGCACCTATGGAGGTTGACTCCTCATATTGGGTGCAAGAATGTTCTGCTGCTACAGAGAACATCCTACTTGCTTCTCAAACTATGGGGCTTGGAGCGGTATGGACAGGGGCGTGGCCTCGCAAAGAGAGAATGGATCATATTAGAAAGACACTTAATCTCCCACCAAATTTAATACCCCTAAACGTTATCTCCTTAGGCTATCCACAAAGGGAAGAGCCTCCGAAAGACAAATATAAATCAGAAAATATATTTTGGAATAAGCTATAAAAAAAGGATCGCAAAAATAGCGATCCTTTTACGTTCGGAAAATTATGTAGATAGGTTATTCGTATTGTGCATTTTGTGGATCAAACTCTGTCCATCCACTCATCCAGTTCTTCTCTTTTGTCTCAGTAGGGGCAAAGGCTCCTTTATAAGTGACTCTTTCAAATCCACTTGCAACAATTGGATTTGTCCATACAGCACTATTAGATAGAGGGCTATCACTTTGAGGGATCATATTTGCAGGAGAGGTAAGGTCTAATGGGTTTCCGACAAGTTTCAAATCGGCAATAGAAGTGTATGTCATATTCAACAGTGCTTCGGTTGAGAAGTATGCTTTTGCAAAAGCATCGGCATCGGAAGCAGGATTATAGACAGTGCCATTTGTCCAGTATTGAGCATCTTGGAAGTTTTTAACCATTCCTGCAAAGACGGTGTTAGACACATTAAGAAGCTTGTCAGTAGCGTTTTTCTGAGTGTTAGAGCCTTTGTCATTTTCGATTATAAGACCAATAGGGAAGGCTGCAAACACAGAGTTGAAGACATTTAGGCTTGTATTACGACGCAGGTGCATAGCGGCTTGGAAACGCACCTTAGAAGGATCTTGACTCCCATGTACGCCAGCCTCATCAACATAAGAAGCCGGATTTGCAACAGGACCAAAGAGAGAGACGTTGGCAAAGGTAACAGAAGTTAGAGGAGTAGCGAAAGAGCCGTTAGCATTGTTGTCAGACTCAAAACCATTTGAAGCAGATTGGTCTCCGATTTGTGGATCACGAAGTCCAACAGCAAATTGTATCTTCCCGCTAAAGCCATTGTCGGTATCATAATCATCGTCCCAACTACGGTAAGAAATAAGGTGTGAAGCGTTTACCGAACCACCAAACCATTCGTAAGAGTCGTCACCACTAAAAGATACTTGTATATGGTCTACTTTTGTTTTAGAACCGACAGAACCGAAAGTTATACCGTTTATCTCATTACCCTCAGTATATTCAACACCAGCAAATTCAACACGGATGTAGCTTAGCACTCCCGAATTATCAGCATCGTTTGTGCCGCCATGTTTTGAACGGACACCACCCTCTATTGTCGCTTCTGCCAAGTTGTGTTTTGCATATCCACAAACTATAAGTCCGCCCCAGTCGCCAGATTTACGAGATCCGGCAGGCTCGCCTGAAGTCATGATTATTGGTTTGTTAGGCTCCCCTTGTGCCATTATTTTTGCTCCACGTTCGATAATAAGAGACGATTTTGTAGCTTTATCACCCTTGATTATCACTCCAGGCTCTATTGTTAAGGTAGCACCCTTACACACATAAACCCAGCCTTTTAGGATATATGTATTTGGATACGAGAGTGTCATGTCGCTCTTTATCTCATAGGCGTTTGACCCATCGCCAAGATCTATAACTTCGCCTTTATGTATGTCGTCTCCAACCACTGTAACTGTTATTTTTTCGCTCACATCTGTCCCTTTTATAGAGGCTGTGATCTCCGATTTTCCCAAAGCCACTGCTGTAACAAGTCCTTTGTCGTCTATGGTAGCTTTTTCGGGAGTAGAAGAGATGTAAGAGACGCTCTGTGTCGGCATATCTCCTGTTAATGAAGATGTTATCTTCGAGGTAAGTTGCTTTGTTTCCCCGACTTTGAGCTGAACGCTTTTTGGTTCTACCGTAAGGGTTAATATTTCCGTCTCCGCTGTTTGGCTATCAGCACATGATGCGAAGAGCAAAGAAACTGCCGCAATGGCAAGACCTTTCAAAAAATTTGTTTTCATCTTTTTATAATTAAAGTTTTATCGTTAATCCTAATTGGAATGTTGTTCCAGTGTTATATTGTCTTGTTGTCTGTTCTCTCGAATGAGTATTTCCATCTTTCTCAAACTTGGGAAATTGCTTAAAGAGGAGATCTTGAGACAGAATATCCTTGATGGCAAGTTGCAACTGACAAAATTTGCCTATTTTCTTGGAAATAGAGAGGTCTAATACGTTACGAGGCATCTCATAAGAGTCAGGCACAGTGGCGTTTACATCTCCGTCCGAGCTATATGACTTGCCTATACCTATTATGCGCTTACCGATTATGTTATATTGTAAGTTTGCCATAAGACCCAACTTCTCTGATTGGTAAAAGAGGGCTGCATTTACAATGTATGGGGACTGTCCTTGTAGAGGTCTATCCGAACTATATAAGACCCCTTCATTTCTAAATTTCACGTTAGACTTTATGTAAGCACCATTCAAAACAATTGACAAGTTAGGCATCTTCAGAAAATCTAAAGTCTTACGTAGCTCAACCTCAATACCATAGTTATTTGCAGACTGTGCATTTTCGTAACAGTAGCGTAAAGAACCACCCATGTCTATAAAAGTCCATTCTATCGGATCTCTAAAGTGTTTGTAAAATACGCCTATGCTTAAAGTCTCTCCTGCTGAAGGGTATATCTCGTAACGGAAATCGAGGTTGCGGATATGTGCCGTTTTAAGATCGGGGTTCCCTGCTATCTCCGCAAAAGTGTCGAAGTCATAGTATATCGAAGGTGACAACTCTCGAAATTCAGGTCTATTTAAGGACTCCCCATAAGAGAGTCTTAATAGGTTTTTGCTGTTTATGTTGTATGTTACATTTAACGAAGGTAAGATGTTGTTTGTAGGATAGTTTCTTGTAAGGTATATATCTTTGATAGGGTCCATAGAGGTATTGCTCACCAAGCTGACGTAGTTATATTCATATCGTGCGCCTACATAGATGTTAAAAACGCCAAGAGGAAGGTCTAAACCAACATATCCTGATATGTTGTGGCTATCTGCCGTATAAGCGTCTGACTTACGAGATAATTCGTCGATATACACCTTGTCGGCTCCTAAATATTCATTTTCCATCATCTCTTGATAAGGAAGATATAGATATTCTTTCCTCTCTTCTAAGGTTAGGTTGTAGTAGCGATATGTAAATTCACGAGGGGTATATTTGCGATCTCTCATATCGGCATATAAACCTGCTTTGATGGTGGGGTTGAAACTTCCCTTCTCGAATTTTTTCTTATAGTCTACGCTTAATGAAAATATGTTATCGTCTAATTTCTGGAAATAACGAGATATGCTTTGGTTTGCCGTTTTCATACTATAGTCTATCTCTTCTTGGTCATTCACACCTGCCGAATTAGTGATTATGCGACGATCAGGCTCTCTCTTGTTAGCATAAGAGTACGAGGCGTTCCAGTCTATGTCGTGACTATGCTCACGACCAAGTTTATGACTTCCGGCTATCTGACCTGTATATGTGAGACGTGAGTTATAAAGCATCTCTGTGTTGTTATAAAAGGCGGTGCTCCCTATGTTTTTCGTACCTTTACGTTCTGTAAGACGATTTTTAGAGAGTTGGTTAAAGAGGTTACGGAACTCTATTTTGTTATTTCCGTCTATCTTAAAAGCCCAATTGTGCATGGCTCCAACACGAACATCATTAGAATATGTATCATCAAGATATCCCTCTACAAGTATCGGCTTGTCCGACTCTACCGAGTAAATGCCGTAACGATTATTTGTCATCCCAAAGGTTGATTTGTTGGTGTTACTGTAATTTATAGAAGTGATATTTCCAATCTCAACACCTCCTTTGGTGTCGAACTTGTTGTTTATGGCATAGGAGAGTCGTATGTCGGGAAGTGGAGCTCTCTCCTTTACGCTCCAGTCGTTGTTAAATCCATTTTGTGTGAGTTTTGTGATCTGAGATGGCGAGGCTCCACGCATAGTACGAGGGAAATCTTTAGATAATGGACGCTTAGAGTTGTCGAAGGATAGGAAGTCGGTCTTGCTTCCTGCTCCAAGCCTCATCTTATTAAAATGAGTCTCTGTGTTAAAGCCTGTGGAGATAGATATTTCTTGACTATTCTCGGTAGGCATATTTTTAGTCTCTATTGCTATAAACCCACCTGCAAAGTCGGCAGGGTATTCTGGGGCTGGAGCTTTATAAACCATGACACTACCTATCTGTGAACTCGGTAGTATGTCGAAAGAGAATATACGTCCGTCTGCTTCTGTGCTCGGAGCAGGACTTCCATTTAGCCACACGTTGTTATAACGCTGTGCAAGCCCCCTTACGATAACATATCTATCGCCAAGTATCGTTATTCCGGGAATACGTTTTACCACCTCCGAAGCATCTCGGTCTGAAGTTTTACTTATCTGTTGTTGTGATATGCCGTTTGCTATGACAGGACTATATTTAACACGGCTCAATACCGCATTAACACTTCCCACCGCTCTCTTGCCAATCACCACCACTTCATTCATCGAAAGAGAAGATCCTAAAAGCTCCACTTTCATATCCTTTATGTTATCTCTAAGATCGAGGTTTACAATAGAGACATCGTAACCTATATAAGATATATCTAAGACCATCTTCCCACTGGACACATTATATATCGCAAATTCCCCATTCTCGCCAGTGATAGCCCCCATCTCGGAGTTTCTAACCAATATTGTGGCTCCCACCAACGGTTCTTTTGTCGTCTTGTCGACAACTACACCAGCTATCTCAAAACCTTTTGCAGAAACATATGCCTCAGCGTTGACAAAAGAACAAACCATTAAAAACAAAACAACAAAACTAAATTTACGAACACTCATACTTATCAATAATTTTCTTTTTTACACCACAAAAATATGAGTATTGTGTTGCGTAAATATTTCATTTCACATAAGAAAATAATACAAAAATATTACGAAAATATTACGCTCTCTTTAGAGTATATTTTTCACAAAACAAATTCTTATGTGGTCTAAAATTCGTACCAATCAATTAAAATAAGTACTTTTGTGCCATATGCAAAAATCAATATTCAAAGGCTCTTCTGTTTCCAACAAGATGATATGGAACATCGCCTATTCTATAATCTTGGGTAACTTAGCTCAGACGATAGTCTCACTTACAGATACAGCTTTTCTTGGACGTTTAGGAGAAGTAGAGCTCGGAGCTTCTGCCATGTCGGGCATCTATTACTACTTTTTCACAACCTTAGCATGGGGATTTGCCGTTGGGGTACAGGTCATTGTCGCTCGACGATATGGTGAGTCTAACTTCGGTAAGATAGGAACCATATTAGGACATGGATTTATCTTTGTCCTTGCCTTTGCTTGTCTCATGTTTAGCGTCATAAACTTCCTCTCCCCTGTCTTTCTAAGAAGCGTTATAACCTCTGATAACATATATAGAGTGTCGATAGAATACCTTTCTGTAAGGGGTTATGGCATATTCTTCGCCTCTATAAACTTCATGTTTCGCTCGTTCTATATCGGAATATCAAGCACCAAATCGATAAGCTATTCCACGTTATTGATGGCAATAGTAAACACTCTTTTAGATTGGGCTCTTATCTTTGGAACTCCATTTAACGAGGCTATGGGCGTAAAAGGAGCAGCAGCAGCTTCCGTGTGTGCTGAAATATCGGCTACTTTATTTTTCATTTTCTATACTCGAATAACAAATCCTATAAAAGGATATAAGTTGTTTGAGGGGTTTCACTTTGACTTTTCTATCCTTAGAAACATATTGCGCCTTTCAATATCTACCACCATGCAGAAATTTCTATCTTTTGGCTCGTGGTTAGTCTTCTTTTTTATGATTGAGAGTATGGGCGAGAGACCTCTTGCCATAACTATGGTTATACGTAGCGTGTTTATGCTTATCAGCATCCCTGCCTTTGCTTTAGGGGCTACTTCCAACACCCTAACAAGTAGGCTCATAGGAGAGGGACGTGCAAAAGAGGTGTTGCCTACCATATGGAAAGTTGTGCGTATGAGCTTTCTCATAACAGCACCATTGGTTCTCTTTGTCGCCATTTTTCCACAATTATGTCTCAATGTATATACCGACAACCCGGAGATCGTCGTTTCTGCAATACCACTTGTCTACCTAATCTGCTTTAGTGCCTATGCCTTTGCTTTGGCAATGCCTTTTTTTGAAGGGGTCTCAGGCACTGGATATACCCAATTTGCCTTATATTTAGAGGCTTTAATAATTATGCTATATATTTTTGCCATATGGTTTTTCGCAAAAGGGATAAATGCAGGTTTGATATGGGTGTGGACAAGTGAGATCATATATAGCGGTTCTTTAGCAATAGTATCAATACTATTTATGAAATATTATAAATGGGGCAAAAGGAGCGTTTAGTAAAAACTATTATTCATTTTTCTTGAGTTATCAAAATTATTAATATCTTTGTCACCGCAATGGTTTCCAAATCACGTTTTCGTGAATAGGAAGTAATTGGGAATGCCGTGAAAATCGGCAACAGCTCCCGCTGCTGTAAGTTCCAATCCTCTAACATGGAGGATTAATGATGTTTTAACACTCTTTGCCACTGACCTTTAGGTTGGGAAGGCGTTAAAACAGGAACGAGTCAGAAGACCTGCCTTTGTGTTTTGGATTTTACAGTCTACGGGTGTTTGGGCTAAAATCAACAAGCTAAGGCAGCGTTTTTCCATTTTTCTTTTTAACGTCATTGCATCGTTTGCTGTAAAATCTGATTATTTGGTGGCTTTGCCACATATTAATAATTTTTTACAGAAAAATGTTGTATGAACACGAGTTAATCATCTCTTATTCAAGGGTATCTACACCTTTGACAGGCATTGCTATTTCTAAAAATTCAATCAATTTAATCATCAAAAACACACTATTATGAAGAGAATTATAATCTCTATTCTTGCTATTATATCAATTGGTCTTACTGCAATAAGTTGCAGCGACTATGACGACAGCGGCTTATGGAACGAAATTAAAGATATAAAAGGTCAAATAACAAAATTAAACGCCGACGTGTCGTCCCTAAAGACAATCGTTGATGCACAAAAAGATGGTAAAACGATAACCGATGTTAAAGCTACAACTTCGGGATATGACATTACATTTAGTGATGGAAAAACAATAACTGTCACAAACGGCAAAAACGGAAACGATGCTCCTGTAATAGGAATAAAAGACTTTGAAGGGATCTATTATTGGACTATAACAACAGCCGGGAAGACCGACTTTTTATATGACACTGCAAAGCCTGATCAGAAAATCCCTGTTTCTGGCAAAGATGCAAAAGCACCAAAGTTAACCGTTAACGCAGAGGGGTATTGGGAAGTGGATGGCGTGAAGATAACAGACGCAAATGGCAATTTTGTGAAAGCGGTAGGCGAAAATGGCGACTCTTTCTTTAAAGCAGTAGAAGCAAAGACCGACGAGGTTATATTTACCCTTGCCGATGGTTCAAAAATTACACTTCCTCGTTCTGAAGGGTTAAAAATAACAATAGCAGCAACAGGTGAACAATTTGTGAAATTGGGAGCTACAAAAGAATTTGACATCACACAATCTGGAATTGTAAGTTATACCATCTCAAAACCTGACGGTTGGAAAGTCTCTTTAACAGGGCTAAAACTACACGTAACAGCGCCGGATGAAAAAAATGGCTATGCCGAACAAAGCGGTATGATATCTATCATCGGAGTGGGCAAAAACGCAACTGCAATAGCTACCCTTAACGTTAAGACAGGTCTTTTCCAACTTTTAACGATGGACGTTGAAAGCGCAACTGAAGATCCAAATACTTATGCAAACTCTAAATATGGGGAAAATCTTTATTCTTCAGGTACAGGAGATAAGATCATGCCTTATTACGACCCGAATACTGACCTTGCGGTAGCGATGAACACAACCGATTTTTGGAGCGGCGGTCTCGTGCCATCAATATACAACGACATGACAGAAGCAAGTTACCAAAATCAATGTAGCGTTTACTACAAAGATCCTGTAACAAGCCTTGGTGGACATAATGGTTCACAAGCCTTTATCGTTGCTTATTGTTCTGTAGGTGGCATGGGCGGAGGAAACTCTAACATGGACTTCCAAACAGTTGGTAAAGAAGCAGTCATAGACCATGTGTTTATCACAAATGGCACTTATGCTTATCTATCAATGTTAAACGGTGATAGCTTTGCTAAAAAGTTTAGCTATACCGACAAAGATTGGTTCAAACTTACATTTGTAGGATACAACAAATCAGGCGTAAAAACAGGCTCGGTAGACTTTTATATGGCAGACTTCCGCACTCCTTCATCACCAGGAATTGTAACAGAATGGACTAAGGTAGATCTTTCATCATTAGGGAAAGTTAATAAAATAGAGTTTTTGATGGATAGTTCAGACGTTGGTTCTTATGGTATGAACACTCCCGGATATTTCTGTATGGATGACATTGTAGTTAGAGGTGAATAATTTATTTTCAAGAGGAATAAGAGATATCCTATGTTTGGCTTTGTGTTCAAACATAGGATATACCTATTCTCAGACACAAGAAAAGCAAGATCTGAGGTATCTCACCGACTCATTGTTAAGATTTGAAGACGTAACAGTTGTCGGAAGTAAGGTGCAAAAGGAGGTTATCCCTGTGCAGACCCTTTCGGGCGTAGAGCTTGAGAAGCTGAGTGTCCATTCTGTGGCAGATGCTGTTCGTTATTTCTCAGGGGTCCAGATTAAAGATTATGGCGGTATAGGAGGATTAAAGACGGTCAACATACGAAGCATGGGAAGTCACCATGTAGGGGTCTTTTACGACGGCATAGAGCTTGGAAATGCACAAAATGGAGTTGTCGATCTCGGACGTTTCTCATTAGATAATATGCAAGCCGTGTCTATGTATAACGGACAGAAAAGTGCTATTTTTCAACCTGCAAAAGACTTTGCATCAGCAAGTTCCATATATATGTTAACAAGAACACCATCTTTTAAGAATAAAAAACGTGACAACCTTAACATAGCCGTAAAAGGAGGTTCTTTTGCCACAATAAACCCCTCGATATTGTGGGAACATAAATTTAGCAATAAGGTAAGTAGTTCTATAAGTGCCGAATATATGTACACATCAGGGAGGTATAAATTTTCATATGCTAAGAAAAATGGATACGACACCACCGAAATTCGTAAAAATGGAGATGTCCAATCATTGCGTGTTGAGGGTGCATTTTTTGGGACTTTAAAAGATGGGGAGTGGAAGGCTAAGGTATATCTTTATAATTCAGAAAGGGGATATCCGGGAGCCTCTGTAAGAGAAGAACCTGGCAAATTTAAACACCAAGATAGACAATGGGACGACAATGTCTTTGTACAAGGATCTTTTCGTAAGAATATAGGGTCTTTTTATAGTCTTCTTATAAATGGGAAATACGCTTACGACTATCTGCATTATGTGTCAGACCCTCGTTTAGACGTATCTACCATGTATGTAGATAATAGGTATAAGCAAAATGAAGTTTACCTCTCGGCGGCCAATATGTTCACAATTTTTGATTGGTGGAGTGCTGCAATCTCTGTTGATGCTCAATATAACACTTTAGACGCAGATCTTATTGACTTTGTCTATCCGCAACGTTATTCTCTTCTGACTGCTGGAGCTACATCCATAAGGTTCGATCAATTTAAATTACAGGTCAGTGTGTTACACACTTATGTGAATGATAAGACCAACAAAGCAGGAGCCGATACCAAAGATAAAAACGTCTTCACCCCTACTGTTGTCGCTTCGTATCAACCTTTTAAGAATATAGATTTTAACTTAAGGGCTTTCTATAAACGTGTCTTTCGTATGCCGACGCTCAACGATCTTTATTATACTTTCATAGGCAACAAAGACCTAAATCCTGAATACACAAACCAATATGATATAGGGGCTACTTATACCAAGAATTTTAAACATCTATGGCTCACAGCCTTTGAAATTCAAGTTGATGGATATATAAACCAAGTAGACGATAAGATTATAGCTATGCCCACCTCAAACCAATTTAGATGGACCATGATAAATTTAGGTTATGTAGAGATAAAAGGAGTTGACATAGCTGTGCAGACTACTTGGGCTTTTGGAGCAGTAGACTTCAATGCAAGGCTAAGCTATACCTATCAAAAAGCGCAAGACTTTACAGATAAGACAAGTGCATATTACGGAGGACAAATTCCATATATCCCATGGCATAATGGCTCGTGTATATTAGGAGCATCATACAAAAAGTGGAATTTAAATTACAGTTTCATATACTCAGGCGAACGATATGAGTCGGTAGCCAACATCCCCGAAAATTATGCTCAGCCATGGTATACGCATGACGTGTCGTTATCTAAAAGTTTCACATGGAACAAAACAGCCTTACGAGCTACGGCAGAGGTAAATAACATTTTTAATCAGCAATATGAAGTTGTAAAATGTTATCCTATGCCAGGAACAAATTTTAAGATTAAAGTCAATATAGCACTATGAAAAAACGATATTGGATACTCTTCCTTGTCACCTTTCTATTTTCATGTCGTGGAGAAGACATGATAGTAAATTCTACCGATACGAATGTCACATTGGGAGAGGAGGCGGGAGAGATAAAAGGGTTTTTCCTGCTTAACGAGGGTAATATGGGCAGCAACAAGGCGACCCTCGACTATTTTGATTATGAGACAGGAAAATACACTAAAAATATATATGCCGAACGTAATCCAGGAGTGGTAAAAGAGCTTGGAGACGTGGGAAATGACATCCAAATATATGGCGATAAGCTCTATGCGGTGATAAACTGCTCACACTTTGTCGAAGTCATGGACGTAAATACCGCCAAACATATAAAAACGGTCTCTGTGCCAAATTGTAGATATATAACTTTCAAAGACCAATATGCCTATATAAGTTCATATGCTGGACCTGTATTGATAGACCCTAACGCTCGTTTGGGTTATATTGCAAGGATGGACACTTTAAACATGGAGATATTAGACACCTGTGTGGTTGGTTATCAACCTGAAGAAATGGTGATAAAAGGAAATAAGCTCTATGTCGCTAACTCAGGGGGGTATAGGGTTCCCAACTATGATAATACCGTTTCTGTAATCGACCTTATTAAATTTAAAGAGATTAAAAAGATAAAAGTAGGCATCAACCTCCACCGTATGGAAGCCGATCATTACGGTAATATCTGGGTCTCTTCACGAGGAGATTACTATGGCACTCCCTCCAAAACATTTGTTATAGACACGAAGACAGACCAAGTGACAGATGTGCTTAACCTATTGCCAAACAGTAACATGACCCTTAAAGGAGACTCTTTATATATGTATAGTGCCGAGTGGAGCTATGTGACAAACAGCAATAGTGTGACATATGCCATAGTAGATACTAAGACAAAACGTGTAGTAACAAGGAATTTTATTACTGACGGCACAGACAAGAACATAAAGATCCCTTATGGATTAGCGGTCAACAGAAATAACGGTGAATTTCTTGTTACCGATGCCAAAGATTATGTCACTCCGGGAACCCTTTATTGTTTTAACCCCAATGGCACAAAGAAATGGGAGGTCACAACAGGCGACTCCCCAGCTCATATAGTATTTACACGTAAGAAACTAAAACCTATAAAAGATTAAAAAATAATGAAAAAATCTATTTTACAAGGGTTGACAATGTTGTTTGTCTTAATGACAATATTAACATCTTGCTCTGAAAACGACAAAGAAGTTAGTCGCCAAGCACCGATCATATCGTTTACAAACGACAAGGATATATATGTTGTTAAAGTAGGTGAAAATGTGAATATTGAGCCTATCATAGAAAATGAGAAAGGTGCTATGTACTCATGGACTTCTGGAGGAAAATTATTGAGTAAAGAGAGAAATTTATCTTATTCATGGGACAAAAACGGACAGGTGTTTGTAGTTTTTAAAGTCATTACAGAATTTGGAGAGGCAGAAAAAGAGGTAAGAATAGATGTTGCAAATCTTGTCCCTCCGTTGATATCGCTCTCGATACCTAAAGACGGATATGCGATACTGATAAATCAAGAGTTGAAATTTACTCCAACAGTCGATAATAGCGAAGAGGCGAAATTTAAATGGACTGTTGACGGAAAAGAGGTTAGCACAGATAAAGACTACACCTTTAAATCTGAAAAAGCAGGTTCTTTTAAAGTTACTTTAGCAACAGAGAATAGTGACGGTAATGATCTCCTTGAATTTGTGGTCTCGGTAAAAATACCTTCTGATATGTCATTTTCATGGATATTCGAAAAGACAGTCTATAATTTATCAAAGGGACGAATAATACGATTGACACCTTTCACAATAAGAAACGCCTTTAATGCTACTTACACATGGGCTATTGATGGGAAAGAAGTGCAAAACGGCACTAATCCGATGTATGCTTTTGAAGGATTAAAAGAAGGTACATACCCTGTTTCTGTAACTATGAAAAACAATTATGCTGAAGTATCACAGAAGCTCACTGTTAACGTGTGTCCACAAGAGGGAACATACAGGAGACAATCAACGCCATCAAGTTTAAAAGATTGGAATAAGGTGTATGAGTTTCTGCCTGCTCCAGGACAATTTGTAAATGAAGACCCAAACATCATGACTATGTCTCAAGCCATAGCCAATGCCGAAAATAGATTAAGAAAAGATATATATGTCTCGCTCGGAGGATTTGGCGGTTATATAGTTTTAGGGTTTGACCATAGTATTGAAAATGACGGTGGGTACAACTTTCAAGTAATAGGAAATTCGTTTGATGGATCGTCAGAGCCAGGAGTGGTATCTGTAATGCAAGATGAAAACGGAGATGGATTGCCAAACGACACTTGGTATGAACTAAAAGGTAGTGAATATGGAAAAGCAGAGACTATTTCTGATTATGAAGTGACGTATTATCGTCCTCGCTCTATACAGATGCCTGTTGAATGGACAGACAACAAAGGCAAATCTGGCTCTGTGGATTATCTCGCCGCTTATCACAAACAAGACTACTACTATCCTCTATGGGCAAAGGAAGACTCTTATGTTTTACGTGGAACGTGTCTCAAATCTCGCACACGAGAGGTTACTCCAGGATATTGGAGCAACGACTCGTTTGAATGGGGATATGCCGATAATTTTAGTCTTCTCGATCGTCTGACCACAGACGGCAATGCAAATGCAGGGTCAAATACCAATCACTTTAAGATTAGTGATGCTGTAACTTTTGACGGCAAAGCGGCAAACCTAAAATATATCGATTTTATAAAGATACACACTGGAGTTAATGCCAAAGCCGGATGGCTTGGCGAGATATCTGTCGAAATTTGCGGAGCCAAAGATTATAACCTTATTAAAAACTGAATTTGTTAGAAATTAATTCAAAATACCTTATTAATATACAATTTGGTAAATTCGATAAAAAAAGATAAATTTGCGCACAAAAATTTAATATTTAATCACGCTTCTCATATATCTAAAAGCTATAATAGATAAGGCTTAAAGCCCTTTTTATGAGATATAGAAAAAGATATATTTGGCGTAATAATGTTTTTACAGCAAGACGTAAACTCTTAAAAGGACCAAAAAAATAGTCGTAGGAAAACTATTAAAATGCTCATAGAACAATAAATAATCCTCCTTTTTACGTTACATAAACTCAAGAAATAAATTTAAACAATTTCTTAGAAATAATAAAAATGCTGTAACATATTCATCACGCACTACATATTGTATGAGGTGATGGTTAGATATTATGATAATTATCGATTTTACTTAATTTTATGAAGAAAACATTAAGTCTCAGAATTCTGGGAGTAATTTGTATGGCGACATACCTATTACAATTAACCGGGTGCAAAGAAGCACCTAAAACAGGAGCAAATAGTGCATATAAAGTAGTAACTATATCTCTTACAGATAAGATGCTATTTAGCAAATATTCAGCTGCTATTAAGGGCAAACAGAGCGTAGAGATACGCCCTCAAGTCAGCGGAACAATAACGCAGATCTGCATCTCAGAAGGTGCATCTGTAAGAAAAGGGCAAACCCTTTTTATAATAGACCAAACGCCATATAAGGCAGCTCTTATGACCGCTAAGGCAAACGTGGAAAGTGCAACAGCAAATGTTGCAACCGCAAAACTTACTGCTGACAGTAAACAAGAACTTTTTAATCAAAATGTAGTTTCATCATTCGATCTTCAAACAGCAAAGAATACCCTTTTGATGCAAAAGGCGGCTCTTTCATTGGCAAAGGCGCAAGAGATGAACGCTCAAAACAACCTTTCTTATACCGTTGTAAAGAGTCCTGTGGACGGAGTTACAAGCATGATCCCTTACCGTGTTGGGGCGTTGGTTAGTGCCTCAATAGCAACGCCTTTAGTCACAGTATCGGACGACAATGAAATGTCTGTCTATTTCTCGATGACCGAAAATCAGATGTTGGCTCTTTCAAAAGATGACAGCATAAACACAAAAAGCAACGGGGTATTATCAATGCCTGAAGTCGAATTGCAACTAAGTGATGGCTCGACATATAACCAAAAAGGAAAGGTAGACGCTATAAGTGGTATTATAGATAGCAAAACAGGTGCTGTGAGCGTGAGAGCTACATTCAATAATGCAAAAGGTATTTTGCGTAGTGGTGGTGCTGGTAATGTAATTCTTCCTTATAACAGAAAAGGATGTATCGTCATCCCTCAAGCTGCTACTTATGAAATTCAAGATAAGATGTTTGTCTATAAAGTTGTCGACGGGAAGAGTGTTTCAACGCCTATCACCGTCTTTAACATTAACGATGGAAAGGATTATATCGTCGAATCTGGTCTACAAATTGGCGATGTCATAGTGGCTGAAGGAGCAGGCTTACTTCAAGAAGGAATGCCTATTACTGTTGCACAACCAACAAATAAAAAATAAAAAGTCATGAACGTAAAAACATTTATTGACCGCCCTATTCTTGCGGGTGTTATTTCTATTGTTGTTGTCTTGGCCGGAATAATAGGACTTGGGACATTGCCACTTGAGCAATATCCAGACATAGCACCACCAACAATACAAGTATCGGCTTCTTATACAGGAGCAAATGCTGAAACAATAGTAAAGAGTGTTATCTCACCTTTGGAAGAGTCTATCAACGGTGTGGAAAACATGACTTACATGACCTCAAACGCTACAAACACTGGAGAGGCAACAATAACAGTGTACTTTAAACAAGGCACAAATGCCGATATGGCGACTGTGAATGTGCAAAATAGGGTTGCTAAGGCTCAAGGTCTTCTGCCTGCCGAAGTGACAAAAATAGGTGTCACAACACGTAAACGTCAAAATAGTACACTTAAGATATTCTCTATTTACAGTCCAGACGACTCATACGATAAAGTCTTTATAAGCAACTACCTTAAGATAAATGTACAACCTCAAATACAACGTGTAACAGGGGTTGGTGATGTAATGATACTTGGTGGTGACTATTCGATGCGTATTTGGCTTAAGCCAGACGTGATGGCTCAATATAATCTTGTGCCCTCTGATATAAACGCTGTCTTAGCCGAGCAAAATATAGAAGCCCCAACGGGAACCTTAGGAGAAAATTCAGACAACACATTTCAATATACTTTGAAATATAGAGGTCGTCATGAAACGCCAGAAGAATTTAACAATCTTGTGGTGCGTGCCTTGCCTAACGGAGAAATTCTCCGACTTGGCGATGTGGCAAAGGTAGAGCTTGGAGCGATAACATATGGCATAGAGAGTGAAACGAATGGGCATCCAGGTGCTTCTTGTATGATCTCACAAACAGCAGGTTCTAACGCCAACCAAATCATTACAGATATTGATGAGGTGCTTAAAAAAGTAGAAAAGGAACTTCCTAAAGGATTGGCAATAGCCGAGATCATGAGTACCAAAGACTTCCTTGATGCCTCTATTAGCAATGTGCTTCAGACGCTTATTGAGGCTATCATCTTGGTTATCTTGGTTGTATATGTCTTCCTTCAAAATTTTAGAGCTACCTTAATTCCATCTGTCGCAATCATAGTCTCTCTGATAGGTACATTTGCCTTTCTGGCAATTGCAGGTTTCAGCCTTAACTTATTGACTTTGTTTGCCTTAGTATTGGTCATAGGTACTGTCGTCGATGATGCTATTGTCGTGGTGGAGGCGGTGCAAGCCAAGTTTGACGTTGGTTATAAATCGCCATATCTCGCTACGGTAGATGCTATGGGCGACATAACAAGCGCCATTGTCACTACTTCACTTGTCTTCATGTCCGTCTTTATCCCAGTCTGCTTTATGGGAGGCACTGCCGGTACGTTCTACACCCAATTTGGTATCACTATGGCAGTCGCCGTTGCAATATCTACTGTTAACGCCCTTACTCTAAGTCCTGCCCTTTGTGCTATTATTCTTACTCCTCACCAAGACGCTACAGCAGGTGGGAAATTAAGCTTCTCTTCTCGTTTTCGTTTAGCCTTTGAGGCATCATTTAGTCGCATTATTGCAAAATATAAAAAAGGAGTTGAGTTTTTCTTACGTCGCAAATGGCTCACAGCCGTGCTACTTGTAGGTTCTTTTGCTGCTCTGTTTTTCTTGATAAAAACAACAAAGACAGGCTTGGTTCCCGATGAGGACACTGGGGTTATATTTACAAGTGTAACAGCTACTCCTGGAAATACGTTAGCACAAACAGAAGAGGTTATGAAAGAGGTGGAAAATGCTGTTAAAGATATTCCGCAAATAGCCTCATATTCTAAAGTTACAGGTTATAGTATGATGAGTGGTCAAGGTGCTTCGGGTGGTATGATGTTCTTAAAGTTGAAACCTTGGGATGAGCGTAAAGGAAAAGAAAATAGCGTTGCTGCAATCACTGGTCAGATTTACCAAAATACATCTCACATAAAAGCAGCTCGTATCTTCGCTTTTGCCCCTCCAATGATTACAGGATATGGTATGACAAATGGTTTTGAGCTTTATGTACAAGATAAAAAGGGAGGCGACGTGAACGATCTGTTCGCCATAACACAACAATTTCTTGGAGAGTTAAACCAACGACCTGAGATATCAAGGGCGTATACCTCTTTTAACGTCAATTTCCCTCAATATGTGGTCGATGTAGATGCTGCACGATGCAAACGTGCCAACGTATCTCCGGGCGAGGTCCTAAGCACACTCTCAGGATATGTGGGAGGTGCCTATTCATCTAACGTAAACCGTTTCTCTAAACTTTATCGTGTCATGGTACAAGCCTCTCCCGAATATCGTTTAGATAAAGAATCGTTAAATAATATTTTCGTCCGCACATCAACAGGAGAGATGGCTCCGATAGGACAATTCCTTACCCTTACAAAGGTATATGGCTCAGAGTCACTAAGTAACTTTAATATGTTTAACTCTATATCTGTAAACGGTATGGCAGCAGACGGATATAGCTCTGGAGATGCTGTGAAAGCAATCGAAGAGGTCGCTGCAACGGTACTTCCTGCCGGTTATGGATATGAATATGGAGGTATGACACGTGAGGAGGCAAAGGGAGGAAGCTCGACAGTTTTGATTTTCGGGATTTGTATAGTATTGATCTTCTTGCTTCTATGTGCGCTGTATGAAAGTTTCTTTATCCCTATGGCGGTTATCCTTTCTGTCCCATTCGGCTTAGCAGGGAGTTTCTTGTTTGCCAAAATGTTTGGTCTCGAAAATAACATATATATGCAAACCGGTCTTTTGATGTTGATAGGTCTTCTTTCTAAAACAGCGATTTTGATGACTGAATATGCCTCTGAACGTCGACGCAAAGGGATGAGCATCGTACAAGCGGCTCTTTCGGCAGCCACCGTACGTCTTAGACCAATCTTGATGACCGCTTTAACTATGGTCTTTGGACTACTTCCTCTTATGTTTGCAACAGGGGTCGGAGCAAATGGTAATATGTCACTTGGCGTAGGAACAGTCGGCGGTATGTTGATTGGTACTTTAGCACTGCTCTTTATCGTTCCGGTTCTCTTTATCGTTCTACAAAAAGCACAAGAGAAATATATGCCTGAAAGAAAAGAGACCGATATATATAGTGGCGAATAAACAGATAAAAGATGAAAAAATTATTTTTGATATTGACAGTCGCCGCACTAACAAGTAGTTGCGGAATATATAAGACTTATCAACGTCCTGAAGTTAAGACCGATGGGTTATATCGTGATACGACTGCTACAAGCGACACAACTTCAATTGCCAACCTCTCATGGAGAGAGTTGTTTACAGACCCTATGCTCCAAACCCTTATAGAACAAGGGCTTGAGAATAATACTAATCTACGTATTGCTCGTCTTAGGGTTGACCAAGCTGAAGCGTCGCTTAAGTCGGCTCGATTGGCATACATTCCATCTTTATCCTTTGATCCTCAAGGGTCGATAGGGAGTTTCGATAACAGCAAAGCTACAAAGACATATAACGTCGGGTTGTCGGCAAGCTGGGAGGTTGATATTTTTGGAAGGGTCACAAATGCGAAAAAGGGAGCAAAATCGGCTTTTGAGCAAAGTCAAGCATATAGGCAAGCTGTACAAACAAAACTTATAGCAACCATAGCAAACAGCTATTATACCCTTTTGATGCTTGACAATCAAGTTACCATAAGTGAAAAATCGTTAGAAAGTTGGAAAAAGACCGTTACCATGTTGCGTGCTTTGAAACAAGCAGGACAGGCAAATGAAGCCGCCGTTGCTCAAGCCTCTTCAAACACCCTTTCTGTTGAAGGATCGATCTTAAAACTAAAGAGACAAATTAACGAAATGGAAAATTCACTTTCCACACTTTTAGGGACATCGGCACAAGCTGTCTCTCGTGGAACGTTGGAAGGTCAGATTTTCCCTTCAGAACTCTCAATAGGAGTGCCTGTTCAGATGTTAAGTCACAGACCCGATGTTAGACAAGCAGAATTTGCCTTAGCACAATCGTTTTATGCTACAAATGAAGCTCGCTCAGCATTTTATCCAAGAATTACATTGGGAGGCTCAGCTGGTTGGACAAATAGTGCCGGTTCATTTATTACAAATCCTGGAAAGCTAATTCTTTCAGCTATTGGTTCGCTTACACAGCCTATCTTTAACAAAGGGTTAAACAGAGCAAGACTAAAAATTGCCAAATCGCAACAAGAGGAAAATACCATTAAGTTCCAACAAACACTTTTAGATGCTGGGGCAGAGGTAAATAATGCTCTTGTTCAATGGCAAACAGCACGCCAACGTCTTGATATCGACGCAAGGCAAGTCTATTTCTTGAAGTCGGCAGTAAACAGCACACAACTTATGATGACACACGGACATACCTCTTATCTTGAGGTTATAACCGCACAACTCACTCTTTTACAATCGGAACTTAACCAATCATCCGATAAATTTGAGGAGATACAAGGAGTCATCAATCTCTATCATGCCTTAGGCGGTGGCGAAATATAAGTCTTAATAATATAGATAAAAAGCAGGTGAACACTATGTCTCACCTGCTTTTTTTATGCTCCAACTATCAAAGAAAATAAATATTTTCCATTGGAAATTTGTTATATTAGAAAATAGTATTACTTTTGCAATATGATTTCCAATAGAATATATTTCTATCGGATAATAAAATAGAATATGGAAAAGATAAAGTTATTTGTTAAACAAAACCTGTTATACATAATAGGGGCTATTTTAGGGGCTGTGGCAGGCTATTTATATTATGCCTTTATTGGTTGTAGTAGTGGCTCGTGTCCTATTACTTCCTCTCCAACGATAAGTGTAATATGGGGTGCTGTAATGGGTGCTTTGATATTGAGTCTATTTAAAAAAACTAAACCACGTAATCAAAAATAAAAAAATATGAAAACTATCAATCTTACAAAAGCCGATTTTTTGACTAAGGTGTCAAATTATGAAGCCTCTCCATCACAATGGAGCTATTTAGGGGACAAACCTGCCATAATTGACTTTTATGCCTCTTGGTGTGGACCATGCAAGAGCGTAGCTCCGATTTTAGAGGAGTTGGCGGCTGAATATGACGGGAAGATATACATCTATAAGGTAGATACCGAAAAAGAGCAAGAGTTAGCCGCTTCCTTTGGCATACGTTCTATTCCGAGCATCCTATTTGTGCCTATGGAGGGAAAGCCACAGATGTCGCAAGGGGCAATGCCAAAAGCTAATTTCAAAGAAGCTATCGAGAATGTGTTATTAAAAAAATAGAGATATGTCTTTAATATTTGACAAGGAGAAATGTCCACAAAATCACCATTGCCCACTTATTGCAAAGTGCCCTGTTGATGCCATTTCTCAAAAAGATATGTATTCATTACCAACTTACGACCCCGAAAAATGTATAAGTTGTGGGAAATGTGTAAAATCATGCCCTATGGGTGCTGTTTCACTAATTGAGTCGTGATGGATACTTTATGTAAGATACGTGATATATATCGTGGAATTGCCGAGTTTGAAAGTCAATTTCAAAAGATGTATGACCTCTCACTCAATGAAGGGATGTTATTATGCACAATCAGTAAAGAGGGTAAGTGTACCTCTGGAGAGCTGGCACGCCTAATGGCTCTCAGTAACTCAAACACCTCAAAGGTTATAAAATCGGTAGAGGAGAAAGGGCTTATTGAGCGTCTAATGGGAGAGTGTGACAAACGTCAGATGTGTTTTAGCCTCACTAAAGACGGATTAATAAAACTACACGAGATAAAATGTGAAGTTACGGCTCTCCCTCCAATATTACAAAATGTGCTAAGGGGTGCTAATGGGTGCTGAGCATCCTTTTATTTATATTGCGATATAAATATGCTTAATCTGTTTTATTTACATTTTGAAATAGAGGATGCTTAGCATCCTCTATTTTGTGTAATAAAAAAAATCATTATCTTTGAAAGTTAGAAAATGATTTTTTCATATTTACACAAATAGCAACAACATAAAAATGACAAACAAAATACGATAACCTTAATACTTAATATAACTAAATATAGGAAAGGAG
>JAVVUK010000003.1:0-6783 GCA_036653215.1 Rikenellaceae bacterium | reverse complement strand
GACAAACAAAATACGATAACCTTAATACTTAATATAACTAAATATGAAAAAGGCATTTGTTTTTCCCGGTCAGGGAGCACAATTTGTTGGTATGGGTAAAGACCTGTATGACAACATCCCTCTTGCGAAAGAGCTTTTTGAAAAGGCAAACCAGATTTTAGGTTTCTCAATAACAGACATTATGTTTCACGGAACAGCCGAAGAGTTGAAACAAACAAAAGTAACACAACCGGCTATCTTCTTACACTCTGTAATCTTAGCTAAAGCTATGGGCAGTGCTTTTAAGCCAGATATGGTTGCAGGACACTCTTTAGGTGAGTTTAGTGCTTTAGTTGCTGCTGGGGGTCTCTCTTTTGAAAATGGGTTACGTCTTGTTGCCACACGTGCTATGGCAATGCAAAAGGCTTGTGAGAAAGAACCTTCAACAATGGCTGCTGTCTTAGCACTTGACGATAGTGTTGTCGAAGAGATATGTAGTAAGATTGACGGAATTGTCGTTCCTGCTAACTATAACTGTCCGGGTCAACTTGTAATTTCCGGGTCTGTAGGAGCTGTCACCGAAGCCTGTGAGAAGCTCAAAGCAGCAGGGGCTAAACGTGCGTTGATGCTTCCTGTGGGTGGTGCTTTCCACTCTCCACTCATGGAGTCGGCACGCACAGAACTGGCTAAGGCTATCAACGAAGCAGAATTTATGACACCTATATGTCCTATATATCAAAATGTAGACGCTAAACCTTATAGCGACCCTGCACAGATAAAAAGCAACCTTATAGCTCAGCTTACCTCTCCTGTGAGATGGACACAAACGGTACGTAACATGATTGCTGATGGTGTTACTTCTTACGAGGAATTAGGACCCGGTAATGTGCTTTGTGGATTGGTGAAGAAGGTAAATGCTGAGATGCCATGTGAGGCTAAGGCAACCCTTTAGATGATTTCGTAATAATAAAAAAAGGAGTTTAGGTAATCTAAACTCCTTTTTTATATTTATAGGTTATAGTATTTGAAAAGCGTCTGTGAAGTTCCGTTTTTGAGGTTTATAACTGCTTTTATCTCAACATTAGAACCTTTAATAATATTGTTACTTGGCGATCCATTTATATACCAAACGACCTTAGTTACGTTTTGATCGACGTCGATAAGCTCAAGAGGTGTAGATGTGGTGAATCCTCCTTGAGGGACTTTTATGGATACAACAGGAAACTCCTTAGAGAGATCCATCGAACGCTCACCAATAACAAAAGAGGCTGTCCCATCACTGTTATATTTTATCCCCGTCACATAGAAATAGTCATCTACATTATACCTCGATATTGAACTTGGCGTTGTGGCTGGGGTTATATCTCTTTTATCACCATTTGGGTAGACCCATCCTTTTTGTATATTCTCCTTTGCAGATCCTTTTTGTGTGCTGTTGTTTGCGTGTAATATCATAGCACAAGGAGCGTATGGCGTAGAGTTAGGCCTGTTGTACGCCCAAAGATTTTTTGCTGTAATCCCTGTGTTAGCCACTTCCTTGTTCGATTTATCGATATAATATACTAAGACTCCAGAATTTGGAATACCCCTATCCCATTTGTCCTTTGAACGAGCCTCTAAGTAATAATATGTATTAGCGAGACCTCCAGATATTGCCACAGCGTCATTGTCTTTTATATTTTCAATCGACTTTACTTGATATATCTTTTTATCAATCACAATGTCGTCCATGTCAAGCCACCCTACCATCTCACGCTCAAAAGCCATGTAATATGGCGGAGTCGTAGCTCCTAAGTTGTAAGATCCGCCATCCATGATAGAATAATTTCCAACACCAACACACTTCCCATTAATGTCACGGTCGGTGTCATAAAGGTCTACAAGACCAAGCACGTGTGAAAATTCGTGACAAAACGTTCCTATGCCATCCATCTTCACGCCGCTATTCCCTTTCAGCTCTGAGGCGCAGGCATAAGTATATAATTTTTTACCATTTACCACATTAGAGACTCCATGCGCATTATAATCAGGATCGACAACGCTTTTATGTGGCCATATGTGATCTGCCGAAGCTCCTTGAGCCTCTCCGTGCCCGGCGAAGAAATAAAATACCACGTCTATGTCTCCGTTATTATCTTGGTCGTATTGTGAAAAATCGACTCCGTGATTTATAGATGCAAGCTGCACCGCCTCTGCACATAACTCAGCTGCATTATTGTCATATCCAGCATCGTTGTTTGAACCATAATAGGCATAAGGCTTAGAAACAAGGATAGGACCTATCACATCAAAAGAGAACGACATTTTTCCTAAAGAGTTATCGTAAAAATAGTCTGCTGCCGAGCCTGCCCCTCCATTTGCGCTATACCCTTTTTGATTTAACATATTGTTATATTCAGACTGTGTATGTGTAAATCGGAGATCTGGAAATTCTATTAGTAGCACTACGCCTCGACGCTCGGAAAGTGACGCAGGAGCTCGACGTATGCCATCTACTTGTTTTGTTAGTAACCCCTCTTCTATGTTGCGTTGCTGCATCTTTTCGATACGATCTTGTGCTATGTCTTTCACATATTGAGGCATTCCACTTTGGCGATGACTTGCCTTTGTTAGAGGAGAGCCAACTCTATCATTTGTGAGACATATTCTGCCTTGATTGTCCGTATAGGCGTATACATAAAAACCTTTATTAACGCCTTGTGAAGGCATATCGATAAGATAACCATCGTCTGTTATGGTGTAATGGAAAAAGTCATCTCCATATATTCGAACATTGATATATGTGCCGTCTCCATTAAGAACTCTTGTAACACCAGGCATCGGAGGAATAGCCATGACGCTTTGTACAATAAATATCAATATAATATTTAATGCAAATCTTAGTTTTCTCATTATTGATATTTTATTATGAAACCTCTTTTTTCTGAAATGTTGTATAACCATAACTTCCCATCTTGCTTTTTATAAGTCATGCAAGAGAGTGTTCCTGTAAGATCTATGCCTATACCACGACTTTGGATAGATATATAGGCAACTTCGTTTATTTCAGGGATTTTGTTATATGAAAGAGATAATATCTTTTTCTGATCGTCTGAAATGATGAAAGAGTTTTCTAAATCTATAATTCCGATTTGCATGGTCATAGGGTCGAACACAAAACGTCCCTCTCCTTTTTCATAATAACCTTCTTTGTCCTTTAGTAAAAGCCCGTCAGTAAGAGCATCTTGCGAAGCAGTGGTGTTTATAATTTTAAGATATGAGACAGCCACCCCATCAATATTTAAGACTACATCGAAGGTACGCTCACTCCCTGTGTCATTTAGGGAATTTGTTTTTATTGTTATCTCCCCATTATCGAGTCCCGATAGTGGTGAGATGGAAAGCCATGCAGGAAGGTCTTCTTCAATAAACCATTCTCCAACAGCTTTTACTTTTACTGTTTGTGGCTCATTTGTAGCTGCTCCATTAAAAGACAACTCGGCAACGCCAAATGTAGGTAAGGCATCGTCGGTGACACAAGACATTAAAAGTAATAAAAATATATATGGGATAATCTTTTTCATGAAGGCAAATATAGGCAATAAATTAATAATTTTCATTCTTTACATAAATTTATTAATTTTGTGACGAATAAAAATATTATGGACACCTCAGAAAAGCCAATAGAAACACCACTAATGAAGCAGTATAATGCTATTAAAGAGCGTTATCCAGATGCTATTTTATTATTTAGGGTAGGTGACTTCTATGAAACATTTTGTGAAGATGCCATAAAAGCAAGTCGTATCTTAAATATAACTCTTACAAAAAGGGCGAATGGCAAAGCCTCGTCTATTGCCCTTGCAGGGTTTCCGCACCATGCCTTAGATACATATATGCCCAAATTGGTGCACGCCGGAGAAAGAGTTGCTATCTGCGACCAGCTTGAAGATCCGAAAAGTGCTAAAGGAATTGTAAAAAGAGGCATCACAGAACTTATAACTCCCGGAGTATCACTAAGTAGTCATACGCTTCAAAATAACGATAATAACTTTGTAGCTTCTCTCTTTTTTGGGAAGAAGAAAATAGGGCTTGCCCTTTTAGACATCACCACAGGAGAGTTTTATGTAGCGTCGGGCGACAAAGACTATATACTAAAGCTTCTCACATCCTTGTCACCAAAGGAGCTTCTTTGTCAAAGATCACATCGTGAGGAGGTGCTTCTAACCTTTGGGAAACGCTTTTTCACCTTTCAGCTTGACGACTGGGTTTATGGAACAGACAATTGTTATAAAAAGCTGACCTCTCATTTTCAGACACAAGGACTTAAAGCCTTTGGTATAGACGATAACATCGAGGCTATAAACGCTGCCGGAGCCGTCTTATATTATCTTGAGATGACGGAGCATAGGGAAATATCGCACATAAGCACTATACGTTGTATCGAGGAGGGTAACTTTGTATCTATTGACCACTTCTCACTTCGTAACCTTGAGATCCTTGAGCCCAATAATCCGGGTGGAGAGTCGCTTTTTTCTGTAATAGACCGCACTGTGACCCCTATGGGTATGCGCCTTTTAAAACAATGGCTTGCCATGCCACTTAATGATACCAAAGAGATTTGCCGCCGACAAGAGGTGACAAGTCACATGATAGAAAATAGCGATGAGGGCTATAACCTAAGGGTGCAAGTGGGTAAGGTGCACGACCTCGAACGTCTCATAACACGCATCAGCACTGGGCGTGCTACGCCTCGTGAGGTTCAACAAGTAGGATATGCCATTGAGGCAGAGCAACATATAAGAAAGATATGCCTTAAGAGTGAAAATACATCTCTTCGAGCATGGGGGGAGAGCCTTTATGAATGTGAAGATATTAAAAAGCGCATCTTAACAACTCTCATTGCCGAAGCTCCCTCGAACACCACAAAAGGAGATTATATAGCTCCCAATGTAAATGTGGAGCTCGACCAATTACGAGACATCTCGGTTGGAGGCAAGGAGTATGTATACAAGATCCAAGACCGAGAAGCCGCAGAAACAGGAATATCGTCATTGAAAATCGGTTTTAATAACGTCTTCGGATATTACATGGAAGTGCGTAATACCCATAAAGACCGTGTGCCGGAGACATGGATCAGAAAACAAACCCTCGCCAATGCAGAGAGGTATATCACCCCTGAGCTAAAGGAATATGAAGAGAAGATTTTAGGAGCGCAAGAGCGTATCCTTATAATCGAACAACAAATATATGAAGAGCTTTTATCTGCTGTAACGGTGTTTACGAAAGAGATACAACACAACGCCGCTATAATTGCTAAGATAGATGTGCTCCTCTCTTTTGCCGAAATAGGGAAAAGCAGCAAATATGTGCGTCCCACAATCGACAATAGTGATATTATAGACATCACAGGAGGTCGTCATCCCATGATAGAAGCGTCAATGCCTGTGGGGGAAAACTATATCCCTAACGATATACACTTAGATGGGAAGCAACAGCAGATAATAATAATTACAGGTCCTAATATGTCGGGTAAGTCCGCCTTATTGAGACAATGTGCCCTAATTACCATATTGGCACAATGTGGGTCTTGTGTCCCTGCCCAGAAAGCGACAATTGGCGTTGTGGATAAGATTTTCACTCGTGTGGGAGCGTCAGACAATCTCTCTCGTGGCGAATCTACCTTTATGGTCGAAATGTTAGAATCGGCAAGCATCCTTAACAAAGCAACATCTAAGAGCCTTGTCCTTCT
This sequence comes from Rikenellaceae bacterium, assembly GCA_036653215.1. GTDB lineage: Bacteria > Bacteroidota > Bacteroidia > Bacteroidales > Rikenellaceae > JADFUS01. The sequence continues at coordinate 1,073 of JAVVUK010000003.1, read as the reverse complement.
CGATGAGATAGGTAGAGGAACAAGCACTTACGATGGGCTTTCTATTGCATGGGCGATGGTCGAATATCTACACCAAAGCACCGGCATAAACGCTAAAACATTGTTTGCCACACACTACCATGAGCTTAACGAGATGGCTACTATATACCCCAGAATTAAAAACTTTAACGTCCAAGTAAAAGAGATAGACAACAAAATAGTATTCTTACGTAAACTCGTTCCCGGAGGCACCGAGCACTCTTTTGGTATCCATGTGGCAAAAATGGCAGGAATGCCATCTTTTGTGATAGATAGGGCAGGAGAGATATTAAAAACCCTTGAGAAACAACGTGCTTCAATAGCTGTAAATCCTACTATCGAAGCTGTAAGTTCAACAAAGGGGAAAAGTGCATTTACGAAATATAAGAAAGAGGAAATATCAAGTAATGGGGTGCAACTCTCGTTTTTTCAACTTGACGACCCTCTTGTTGCAGACATAAGAAAAGCCTTATTAGGGCTTGATATAAATAATATGACACCAATAGAGGCGTTTAATAAGTTGAGTGCCCTTAAAGAGCTAATAGGTAAAAAATAAAGATGGAATTTAAAATAGAGAAAAAGGCTACCTCAAGTCAAGCACGTGCAGGAGAGATCACGACCGATCACGGAAAGATAACAACCCCTATATTTATGCCTGTCGGAACAGCGGCAACTGTAAAAGGCGTTTTCCACCGTGACCTTATCAACGAAGTGAAGGCTGACATCATTTTAGGGAATACATATCACCTCTATTTGCGTCCTGGTCTCGACATTTTACATGAAGCAGGAGGGCTCCACAAATTTTCATCGTGGGACAAGCCTATACTTACAGATAGTGGTGGTTTTCAGGTTTTTTCTTTGGCCGAGCAACGCAAAATTACAGAAGAAGGGTGTCGTTTCAGTTCGCACATAGACGGTTCGAAACATATGTTTACCCCCGAAAATGTGATCGACACACAAAGAATTATAGGAGCAGACATAATGATGGCTTTCGACGAGTGTCCTCCCGGAACTTCAGAGAGGAGTTATGCCTCAAAATCTCTCGACTTAACACA
>JAVVUK010000002.1:37360-54014 GCA_036653215.1 Rikenellaceae bacterium | reverse complement strand
TCCAAAGGGTACAGAAAGATTAAGACTCTCAATAACAGCGGCTTTTGACGATTGTGATATTAAATCTCTTGTAAATCAAGTAGTTAGCATTATTTAAGGTAAAAAAGAGGTAAAAACTTTTATTATTCTAATTAAAGGGTTTAAATTTGTCACCGATATGGAAGTAGTAAAAACAATAGCAGATCTTCAAAAGCTCATAGGGAGCTTTAGAAGTAAAGGTTCGGTAGGTCTTGTTCCTACCATGGGTGCTCTTCATAAAGGGCATATATCTTTAGTTAATAAGTGCAAGTCTGAAAATGGCTGTACCGTAGTTAGCATTTTCGTAAACCCAACACAATTTAACGATAAAAACGATCTTAAAAATTATCCACGTACACAAGAGGCAGATTGTGAGCTTCTTAAGGCAGCAGGGTGTGATATAGTATTTGCTCCGAGTGTGGAAGAGGTCTATCCAGAACCCGATACTCGTGTCTTCGATTTTGGTAGTTTAGAAAAAGTTATGGAAGGAGCTTCTCGTAAAGGTCACTTTAATGGCGTGGCACAAATAGTGAGTAAGCTATTTATGTTCGTGGAGCCTGACAAAGCCTATTTCGGAGAGAAAGATTTTCAACAACTTGCCATAATACGTAAGATGACCTTGATGCTCAATATCCCAGTTGATATAGTTGGGGTTCCTATTGTGCGCCAGAGTGATGGGCTTGCTTTAAGTTCACGTAATATGCTCCTTACAAAGGAACAAAAAGAGACAGCTCCTCTTATCTATAAAACCTTGACAAAATATGCTCCTAAGCGAGACCTCCCAGTAATGGAAGCTATTGATAGGGTGGTGAGAGAAATAGAAGCTAACGAAATGATGGAAGTTGAATATTTTGTTATTGCCGACTCGACAACTCTTACTCCTATAAAAGAGTGGGGTGATAGTGCTTCTCCACGTGGCTTTATAGTTGTTAAAATAGGTGGAATAAGATTAATTGATAATGTGAAGTTCCAATAACGTTCTTAGCGTTATGGAAGAATAAAAAATAAAAGATGAACATAGAAATATTAAAATCGAAAATTCATAGGGTTACAGTCACACAGGCGAACCTTGATTATGTGGGAAGTGTTACCATTGATGAAGATCTTATCGATGCGGCTAATATGATAGAAGGCGAGAAAATTGTTGTTTTAAATAACAACAACGGAGAACGCTTTGAAACATATATCATAAAAGGAGAGCGAGGAAGTGGTATTATAGGTGTCAATGGAGCTGCTGCACGTAGGGTAGTGGTGGGTGATATTCTTATAATAATGTCTTTCGCAACCATGCCTTTTGAGGAGGCGAAAGTCTTTAAGCCATGGGTGATATTTCCAGATAGTGAAACTAATACGCTAATCTAAATAAAAAGACGCTCACAAGGCGTCTTTTTTTACAATATAAGAGAACTAATGAGAAAGACGATTTTTGTTACAGGAGGAGCAACAGGCATTGGAGCGGCTGCCGTGAGATGCTTTTACGAGAAAGGGTGTAATGTGGCATACTTAGATATTAAAGAGGGTGACACCCCATTAGGTGCATTATTTATAAAAGGAGATGTTAGAAATCCGAAGGAGGTGTCCTTAGCATACAAGAAAACATATGATAAGTTTGGTGCTATCGATGCTATTGTTGCAAATGCTGGTAAACACTATTCAGACTCTATCTTCGATCTTGATTATCAAGAAGTCCTAAATACCATAAATCTAAATGTCATGGGTGCGGTAGTCACTATTCATGAGGCGTTGCCATATCTAAATTCTGAGGCTGCCTCTATTGTTATCGTTGCTTCCGACCAGTCTCTTATAGGTAAGAAACATAGCCTTTCTTATGGACTTACAAAAGGAGCTTTGGGTCAGATGACAAAAAGCTTAGCTCTTGATATGGGACCAAAAAACATAAGGGTAAATGCCGTATGCCCAGCAACAATAGACACTCCCTTGACCAGAAATGCTCTTTTGAAATATGTGGAGAGAGAGGGGATAAAAGATTACTCTATGGCTTCTTTGCTTCAAGATGAGAGCTGTGGCATAGCTCTTGGACGTATAGGAAGAGCCGAAGAGGTGGCGGAGCTAATAAACTTTTTAGCTTCCGATAAGGCATCTTTCATTACAGGAGGTTTGTTTCCTATTGATGGAGGTTTAACAGCAGGATAATATGAAAAAAGTAGTACTTATAACGGGAGCTTCGTCGGGCTTTGGTAAGGAAGTGGCAATAAAGCTGCTCTCTAAAGGATATATAGTATATGCTGTGGCTCGTGGCATAGATAAGATGAATGATATAAAGGCTCTCGGAGCTAATATATTGTCTTTAGATGTTACAAGTGACTCTCAAGTTGAGGCTGTGGTATCCGAAATTATATCAGCCGAAGGACGTATAGATGTCTTGTTTAACAATGCTGGATATGGCAATTTTGGTGCTATTGAGGGTGTCGATATAAAAGATGTAGAATATCAATTTAACGTCAATGTCTTTGGACTCTCACGTATGATAAAGGCTGTACTTCCATATATGCGTTCTCAAAGAGAGGGACTCATAATAAACACTTCATCTGTGGTGGGCAAATTATCTATGCCTTTTAGCGGGTATTATGCAGCGACAAAACACGCTGTTGAGGCTATTTCCGATGCCTTGCGTATAGAAGTCGCTCCTTTGGGTATAAAGGTCTCTATAATAGAGCCAGGTCCTGTGAAAACAGGCTTTGAGGCTGTGGTGTACGATAACCTATCAAAGGTGAATACTCCCGATGATTATAAAAAGATGATGAGTGGTTTTATGAAAACCATGAAGGAAATATATAAAAATGCGCCCGATACACAAAGCACGGTACGTGATGTTGTGAGAGCAATAGAAAGTAAACGCCCAAAAATCAGATACCGCACTACAAAAGAAGCAACAATTCTTATATTCCTAAAACGCCTATTGTGTGATAGGCTTCTTGATAAAATAATGTTCTTATCGACGAAGTAATAAGACCACATTTTCAACGTGGTGGGTGTGTGGGAACATATCTACCGGTTGTACCTTAATCACCTTATATTGTTGGTCTAACAGAGCAATGTCACGTGCTTGTGTGGCAGGGTTACAACTTACATATACTATCTTTGAGGGTGCTGCTTCTAACACTACGTTGATAACGTCTTCATGGATGCCTGCTCTTGGTGGGTCTAATATTATAACATCAGGTCTGCCATTTAGGTTTATAAATTCCTTGTTAAGAACATTTTTCATGTCTCCAGCATAAAAAACGGTGTTTGTAATTCCGTTTATCTCTGAATTTATGCGAGCGTCTTCTATTGCTTCAGGTACATATTCTACTCCGACTACTTTTTTAGCTTTGTGAGCCACGAAGTTCGCTATTGTACCAGTCCCAGTATATAAATCATATACAACCTCGTCTCCACGAAGATCTGCATATTCACGTACTATTTTGTATAGGTTATATGCTTGTAGTGAGTTAGTTTGGTAAAATGACTTTCCGCCGATCTTAAAACGTAGATCTTCCATTTGCTCAAAGATGTGGTCATTGCCGTGATAACAAACAATATCTTGATCTGAATAAGAGTCATTTAGCTTGCTGTTTACTATATACATGAGTGATGTTATCTCTGGGAATGTCGTTTTAAGATGATCCATGAGTAATATGCGAGCTTCTTTGTCGTCTAAGGCAAAGATAACGATTACCATAACATCACCTGTCGTTGAGGTGCGGATGACAACGTTACGCATCAATCCCTCATGGGTGCGCATATCATAGTAGCTAAGGTTGTTTTCTATGGTGAATTTTTTTATCTCAAGACGAATAGCGTTTGAGGGTTCACTTTGCAAGTAACACTTCTCTATGTCGAGTATTTTGTCGAACATTCCTGTTACGTGAAACCCTAAAGCATCCCCCATGTCTGCTTCTCCGTTGCTTTGAGCCATCTCTTCTCTCGATACCCAACGACGATTTGAAAACGCATATTCCAATTTGTTACGATATTCTGTTGTCTTCTCGGAAGCCAAAATAGGAGATATTTCCGGAAGTTCCATTTTTCCAATTCGAGTTAATTGGTCTGAAACTTGCTTTTCCTTAAATTGCAATTGTGAAGCATAAGGTATGTTTTGCCACTTACATCCTCCGCACTCTCCGTAATGACTACAAAAAGGATCTTGACGCATAGGCGATTTTTTTTGAAAATTCACCACATAGCCCTCCATGAAACGGCGGCGTTTGTTATTTATCTGGACATCAACCACGTCTCCCGGCACACATAAAGGCACAAAGACCACTATGTCGTTATATTTTCCCATTGCCTTACCTTCGGCTGCAATGTCTGTTATCTCTAACCCTTCAATGATAGGGTATTTATTTATTTTTCTTCCCATAATTAGCTGCAAAAATACAAAAAAATACCTATATTTGTACAATCAACCAAGTAATAAGATTATGATAAAAGTAAAAGTGTTTGCCGTAAATCCTTTTAGGGAGGCTATGTATATCGTTAGTGACGACACGTTGGAATGCGTAATAATAGATTGTGGTATGGAAACGCCTTCCGAGAAAAAAAGAGTAGATGGATATATATTATCCAAAGGTCTAAAGCCTGTTATGGCGATTAATACCCATTGCCATATAGATCATATATTAGGCATCGCCGCTCTGAAAAATACATATGACATTCCTTTTGCGGCGAGTTTTGCCGACACCGATCTTTTGGTTGGTGCTGCTTCTCATGCGGCAATGTATGGCATGGAATTGCAAGAAGAGTTGGTTGATACAATAGATATAGATCTTTCAAAAGTTGAAGAGGTTAAGTTTGGAAATACAACCCTTCGTGTCATAAAAACTCCGGGTCATAGTCTTGGTGGGGTTTGCTTTTTTGAACCTGAAAGTCATACTCTCTTTAGTGGAGATACTCTTTTCAAAGGCAGCATAGGACGTACAGACCTGCCTGGAGGCGATTATTCACAGATAATGTCGAGCATACTTACTAAAATAGTGCCTTTAGGCAAAGATGTAACGATCTATCCCGGTCATGGCGACCATACCACGCTTTCCGATGAACTCATGTACAACCCTTTCATCACCGATGTCCTAAATGGTGATGTAAACTATAAGTAATGAGAATTGATATAATAACGGTGTTGCCACAGATGATGGAGAGCCCATTGGGGCATTCTATAATTAAAAGGGCTCAAGAAAAAGGATTGGTGGAGATTGTGGTGCACGATCTTAGAGATTTCTCGGAAGATAAACATAGACGTGTTGATGACTATCCTTTTGGTGGGGAGGCAGGTATGGTGATGAAAGTTGAGCCTATCTATAATTGTATTATGCAACTTAAAAGCGAGCGTGAATATGATGAGATCATCTACACTTCGCCCGATGGAGATACCTTTAATCAAGGTGAGGCAAATAGACTTTCTATAATGAACAATGTAATCATCCTTTGTGGACACTATAAAGGGATCGATTATAGGTTACGTGAACACCTAATCACCAAAGAAATTTCTATTGGAGACTATGTCCTTACGGGTGGAGAACTTGCGGCAGCGATAATCACCGATAGCGTGGTGAGGGTCATTCCTGGTGCCATAGGTGACGAGGCATCTGCTCTGTCCGACTCCTTTCAAGATAACCTGCTTGCTCCTCCGGTATATACACGTCCTGCCGAGTTTATGGGGTGGAAGGTTCCCGATATATTGCTTTCTGGAGATTTCAAGAAAATTAGCGAATGGCAAGAAGAACAAGCCTACGAGCGTACTTTGTTGCTTCGTCCCGATTTGTTAGAGAAAAAATAACGTTTTTTTCTTGCATATATAAAAATGTTATAATACTTTTGTCACCATACAATTAAAACAACAAGAAAAACAGCCATGTTAAATTACAACCTATTTTTTGGTTATTATTTTTATTACTTCTTTTATCAAAAGAGAAGCGGGTTGTTGTGTGTATAATTGAGAGTAATTGATTTCAATATAGAGGTGACCCGGTCTGTAAAAGATTGGGTCACTTTTTTTTATTAATGAGAAAAAGAACATGAAAATATCGATACAAGGTTATGAAGGGTCGTTTCACCAGATTGCTGCTGAGAAATATTTTGGTGGTGAGATAGAAATAGTGCCATGCGCTACTTTTCGAGAGGTGACTTTGGCGGTGGAAAAGGGTAGTGTAAATGCTGGAATTATGGCAATAGAAAACTCTATTGCAGGAAGTATACTTCCAAATTACGCATTGCTTCAAAATCCATCTCTCACAGTTACCGGAGAGGTTTACCTATCAATAGAGCAAAACCTATTGGGCGTAAAAGGTGCTTCGATAGCCGATATTAAAGAAGTAGAATCTCATCCTATGGCTCTGCTTCAATGTCTTAATTTTTTGGAAGATAATATAAAAGGAGTTCGTATGGTTGAGAGTGCAGACACAGCCTTGAGTGCTAAGGATGTTGCTCTAAGAGGAGACAAGAGTGTTGCGGCAATAGCGTCAAGGCGTGCAGCAGAGCTTTTTGGGCTTGAGATACTTGCTCCTAATATAAATACTGTTAAAGTAAACTACACTCGCTTTTTGGTTATCGAACAGAGCGATAAGGTGATTTTACACACCAATGCCAATAAGGCATCCCTTTATTTTAAGGTGTCGCATGAAAGAGGAACTCTTCTTGAGGCGTTGAGCGTCTTTGAAGATAAGAATATAAACATGAGTAAGTTACAATCTTATCCAATCCCCACAGATCCTTTTCGTTATCTCTTTCATGTAGATGTTGAGTTTGAGGGACTTGAGCGTTTTCGTGAGTGTGTGGATGAGCTTCGATCTCATACCGAAGATTTTTGTATTTGTGGAATATATGTTAGTAACATTTTAAAATAATGGAAATAGAATTGTCAGAGAGGCTAAATGGTATCGGTGAATACTACTTCTCAAAGAAACTACGTGAGATAGACGAGATGCGACGTGCAGGACGTGAGATAATAAGTCTTGGTATTGGTAGTCCCGACAGACCTCCTCATAGTGAGGTTATTGCGGAACTTTGTCGTGTTGCAAAGAGAGATGACGTACATGGTTATCAATCATATAAAGGAGCTTTACAGCTTCGTGAGGCTTTTGCTTCTTGGTATAAAAGGTCTTATGGAGTGACGGTGTCTGCGGACTCTGAGATATTGCCCCTTATAGGTTCAAAAGAGGGATTGATGCACATCTGTATGACATATCTTAATAAAGGCGATAAGGTGCTTATTCCAAATCCCGGATATCCTACATACACATCTGCTGTGAGGCTTTCTGGTGGTCAATGTGTAAGTTATAACCTTAAGGAAGAAGAGGGGTGGCAGCCTAACCTTAAAGAAATAGATGTTAAAGGGGTTAAGATGATGATATTAAACTATCCTCATATGCCAACAGGAGCAGAGGCAACAAAAGATACTTTCGAGGCTCTTGTGGCGTTTGCTAAAGAGCATAATATACTTTTGGTACACGATAACCCATATAGCTTTATAAGAAATAAAAAGCCTCAAAGTCTGCTTGCCGTAGAGGGAGCAATGGATGTTGCCATAGAGTTAAATTCTCTTAGCAAAAGTCATAATATGGCAGGGTGGAGAGTAGGAGCTATCTTTGCTTCAAAACAGAGAATAGACGAGATATTACGTTTTAAAAGCAACATGGATTCTGGTACGTTTTTACCTATGCAATTGGCCTCTGCAAAAGCTCTTTCTTTGGGTGAGGAGTGGTATAAAGAGTTAAACGATATGTACCATCGTCGTGAGGTGCTTGGATATAAAATAATTGAACTTTTAGGATGCAAGGCGCAAAAAGGACAATGTGGTCTTTTTATTTGGGGTCGTCTTCCTAAAAGAGCAAAAGATTGTTATTCCTTTATAGACGAGATATTAGAAAATAAAGGTGTCTTCATAACGCCTGGTGGCATATTCGGTTCGGGTGGTGATAGGTATATCCGTATTAGCCTTTGTGCAGATGAAAAAACATTAGAAAAAGTAATAAATATATTATGATAGCAGCAGTAGTGGGGGTTGGACTTATAGGGGGCTCGTTTGCTCTCTCCCTTAAAGAAAAAGGCTTGGCAACGAAAGTTTTAGGATATGATGCCAATGTCGATAATGCAAAAAAAGCCATTGAAATGGGTGTTATAGATGAGATAGCGACGTTGGATGATATTTCAAGAGATGCTGATTTTATCGCTGTGTCGATACCCGTAAATGCAACACCAAATGTGGTTATACGTCTTCTAAACCACGTCAGTGCAGGACAGGTAATTATAGATATGGGATCTACAAAACAGGAACTTTGTGAGATGGTTTCTATGCACAGAAATAGAGGTCGTTTTGTTGCGACACATCCGATGTGGGGTACTGAATTTAGTGGTCCTGAAGCGGCACAAAAAGGAGCTTTTGTCGGACGTACCGTGGTTATGTGTGAGACAGAAAAGAGCGATAGCGATGCCCTTGAATTGGTGAAAAATGTATACACAACAATAGGAATGCCTATCAAGATGATGGGGGCTGAAGAACACGATTTACACACAGCCTATGTCAGTCATATATCACATATCACCTCGTTTGCCCTTGCCCTTACAGTTCTTGAAAAAGAACGTGAGGCAGAACATATCTTTGATCTTGCGGGTGGAGGTTTTGAGAGCACCGTTCGTCTTGCAAAGAGTGCTTCAAGCACATGGGTTCCTATATTTATGCAAAATAAATATAACGTGTTAGATGTCCTTCGTGAACATATTCATCAACTTCAAATTATGCGTCGATTGATAGAAAGAGACGATGTAAACGGACTTTCAGACATGATGAAAAAAGCAAATACAATAAGTAAAATAATAAAATAATAAATATAGCCATGAGTATAATATCAAAAAAATCGTTAATAATATCAGGTCCTTGCTCTGCAGAGACCGAAGAACAAACATTAGCAACTTGTAAGGCTCTTGCAGCAACAGGTAAGGTCGATGTCTTAAGAGCTGGAATATGGAAGCCACGTACACGTCCTGGTTGCTTTGAAGGTGCGGGAGTAAAGGCTTTAGCGTGGTTGGCAAGGGCTAAAAAAGAAACAGGACTTCCTATTGCCGTTGAAGTAGCTTCGGCAAAACACGTTGAGATGGCTCTCGAATTTGGTGTCGATATTTTGTGGATAGGTGCTCGTACAACGGTAAATCCTTTTAGTGTTCAAGAGATTGCCGATGCACTACGTAACGCTGATGTTCCAGTGTTAGTAAAAAACCCTATGAACCCCGATATTGAACTGTGGCAAGGTGCTGTACAACGTCTTCAGGCTGTCGGTGTTAAAGATATAGGTCTTATTCATAGAGGCTTTTCCACATATGGCAATTCAAGGTTGCGTAATGAACCTATGTGGCACATAGCTATCGAGATGATGCGTCGTATGCCGGAGTTACCTATGATTTGCGATCCATCCCACATCTCTGGAAATAGAGATTACCTCCTTGAGATAGCACAAAAAGGGGCTGATCTAAACTATAACGGTATGATTATAGAAAGTCATGTTTGCCCATTAGAGGCGTGGAGTGATGCTTCGCAACAAGTTACCCCAGACGATCTTTTAAAGTTGGTAAACTCTATTCAATGGAGGGAAAAGGATAATGACAAAGAGGAATATATAAATGCCCTTGAGGGGTTGCGTTCACAGATAGATAATTTGGATTCGGAAATTTTTTCTATCTTTGCAAAACGAATGGGTGTTGCTGAAAAGATAGGTGAGATAAAAAAAGCAAACAACGTGGCTATTCTTCAGACTGGTCGTTGGAGTGACATTATAGAAAAGGCATCTCAACAATCAAAGAAATTGGGTCTTTCTGAAGATTTTATGATGAAAATTCTCGATGCTATACACGTGGAGAGTATTTCACGACAAAATGAGGTGATGAATAAGAGAAAATAAGAAGCCGTTCATAATTCAAAACAGCTTTTAAGATAATATTCTCTAAAATCATTCGTTATAGATTAAAATAAAAATGATTTCATGAATAGAAAAAACAGAAAATTAGTATTATTGGGCTTTTTGTCTATGTTTGCCTTCACTTCTTGTGTCTCAGACTTTAATGAAAATGATATTACAGAGTCTATTAATAATTCCTTTGGTAATATAGTGAGATATGAGAATAAAGAAAATATAGATATTGTTTTAGATAACAATGACACTATAAGGACATTGAATACAGCTGATTTGAATAAAGAAGATACAAAGACAGGAACACGTATAATTTTCAGTGCTAAAATAATAGAAAAGGGAAACTCTAAGCCATATAATCTTGTTAAAGGAGATCTAACGTCTATTAAAAATGTCCCAATTGAGGAATATGTGCTTTTATCATGGGTTAATGAAGATCAAAGCCGTATAGATATGATTGGAAACGACCCTTTAGTGTTAAACAATATTACAGTAAGTGGTAAGTTTTTAAATGTCGGATTTTATATTCGTCAAGATAATAATTCTATAAAACATAAAATATCGTTTATTGTAGATGACATTACTCCTTCGAAACCTGGAGAGTTAAATATGATAATTAGACACAATGAAAATGGCGATATTCCATCTTTGCCATATTCATATATCATGTCATGTGACATTAAAAAATATTTACTCGCTGCCCCTGTTGTTTCTGCAGGAAATGCTTCAACAAGAAAGCTTAAGGTAAATATGACCTATACTCCTAAGGTTGGAGAAACTCAAGTTATGTCTTTCGATTGGGATGAAAATGTTTGTGGCAATTTGGTTAATTAATAAAAAATAGATACATTTGTAATCACTACATCAAAAACGATGTAGTGATTTTTTATGAATATAATAAAAACAGATATTGAAGGAGTCTTTATCATCGAACCCAAGGTGCTTGGTGATGAGAGAGGTTATTTTATGGAGTGTTTTCGTGACGATTGTGTGAAAAAGCATATCGGAGACATATCTTTTGTGCAAGACAACGAGTCTTGTTCGGGGTATGGCGTTTTGCGAGGTCTCCATTTCCAAAAAGAGCCATATGCTCAAACAAAATTAGTGAGGGTAATAACAGGCGAGGTCTTAGATGTGGCGGTTGACATTCGTAAAGGGTCTCCAACATACGGAAAACACGTTGCTATAAAATTATCATCTGAAAATAAACGTCAGCTTTTTATACCTAAAGGGTTTGCTCATGGATATGCCGTTTTAAGTGAAAATGCTATTTTTTCATATAAGTGTGATCAATATTATCATCCTGAATGTGAAGGTGGCATAGCTTATGATGATGAGGCTTTGGAAATAGATTGGATGCTCTTAAAGGAGGATCTTATCCTTTCTACAAAAGATAAACATCATCCTTTATTATCTGAATTATGATAAATGTTTTAGTCACAGGAGCTGCAGGACAATTAGGAAGTGAGATACGTAGGTTGTCGTCGGCACGAGAATATAACTTTTTCTTTACCGATGTTGCTGATCTTGATATTCTTTCTTACGAAGCTGTTAGGTCATACATATCTGAAAAATCTATCGACGTGGTTGTTAACTGTGCTGCATACACAGCAGTAGACAAGGCCGAAGAGGATCTCTTATCTGCCGATATGATAAATAACATCGGGGTTAAAAATATAGCAGATGCGTGTCATGCCAATGATGCTACTTTAATACACATATCCACAGACTATGTGTATGACGGAACCAAACATATCCCTTATATTGAAACAGACATTACAAATCCACTTAGTGTCTATGGGAAAACGAAACTTGCAGGAGAGCAGGCGGTGTGGGTCAGCAAATGCAAATCTATAATCATACGCACAGCATGGCTCTATTCGGGCTATGGGAACAACTTTGTGAAAACGATATGTCGTGTAGGTAGTGAAAGAGGAGAGATGCGAATAATTTTCGATCAAATAGGAACTCCTACAAATGCCGAAGATCTTGCTTGTGCTATTTTGGATATAATACCACAAATTCTTGCAGAACCACGTCATGGAGAGATTTTTCATTACTCAAATGAAGGGGTTGCTTCGTGGTACGACTTCGCTCAGATTATAACCAAGACGTTTGGCATAGATTGTAAAATTATACCTATTGAAAGTTCTGAATATCAACAACTTGCTGTTCGTCCATTGTACTCTGTGCTCAACAAAGTACGTATAAAAACGGAGTTTGGACTTTCTATTCCCCATTGGCAAGAGTCTCTTGTGAGATTGAAAAACAGAAGGTAAATATTATTTCTTGATTATAGAACGGTGGGCAAGGGCTTTTTGTGCTTTTTCATGCTCTTTCATGGATTGAAAACAATCTTTGTTTATTAGAGCCTCTTTAAAAATATCAAATATATATTCTATGGCAACTGGCGAGGGATGTGTCATGTCTCTTTCCCAAAAACGATAATCTCGTAAGTCGTCCATCATGATCTCATAAGCTGGGAAATACCATATATTGCTAAAACGATGAGACAAAATGTCTATGGCTACACGCAATGTCGCTTTGCTTAAAGAATTACCTATTAATCCGTCTTTGAGATGACGAATAGGGCTGAGGGTGAATATTATCTTTTTGTCATGTAATAGGGTAGAGTGCTCTATCAACGAGGAGAACGCCTCTACAATATCGTCGATGGAGAGCTCGTAACGATTAAATTCTTTAGCAGGGATTTTTTGGCAGTTATTAACTATTTCTCCTATTTTAATATATTCAAATACCCATGAAGTTCCGAGTGTTATAATTATGTAATTGCTGTTTTTAAGCTCTTCGTATGCCTTTATATTGACTGCTTTTGTTGCGTTTAGAAGTTCATTTTTCGTGTTTCCATATATAAAAGAGTGGTGTAAAAGGCTGCGAAAAACGCCATCACTCTCTACAATTTGGTCGTTATCTAAATCTTTTTTCTCTTCTATTGAGCTAAGTATTTTGCATATAGATAATGGATTATATGTCGCTCCATAAGGGTTTATAGTACAATGAAATCCATTGTTGGACAATATGTTACCTATGTTATCGGAAAAGCAAGAACCAATGAAAAACAGGGAGTCTGCAAGGTCTATTTTTTCTTTAAAAAAAGGTATTTCTATTTGTGTTCTAAAATTCATTGTTAAAATGTTTGTAGAGATAAAAATAATGCCTATATTTGCACCGCAATTTATGCAATAATAATTTAATTCACAAATTTTATGAACAATTACGAAACCGTTTTCATTGCTACTCCTGTTCTATCAGAAGAACAACTTAAGGAATTAAGTAGCAAATTCCGTGGTGCTATCACCGAAAATGGAGGTACTGTAGTTAATGAAGAAGATTGGGGCCTACGCAAATTGGCTTATCCTATTCAAAAAAAGTCAACAGGCTTCTATTATTTAATGCAATTTGAATCTGAGGGTGACGTTGTAGACAAACTTGAAACAGCATATCGCCGTGACGAGAAAGTTATCCGTTTCCTTACCTTCAAACTCGACAAACATGCCGTTGAGTATGCTGCAAAAAGAATTGTAAAAAACAACACTAAAAAAGAAGAGTAAGCCATGGCAAATAATCAATCAGAGATAAGATATCTTAATCCTCCAACAGCAGAGGCTAAAAAGAAAAAATATTGCCGTTTCAAAAAGAGCGGTATAAAATATATAGACTATAAAGACCCTGAGTTTTTGAAAAAGTTCCTTAACGAACAAGGTCGTATCCTTCCTCGTCGTCTTACAGGTACTTCTCAAAAATATCAAAAGAAAGTAGCTCAAGCTGTTAAGAGAGCTCGTCACTTGGCGATTTTGCCATTCGTAACAGATTTGATGAAATAGAAGGAGAATAAGACATGGAAATTATATTAAAAACAGACGTTGAAAAGCTTGGTAGCAAGAACGATACAGTATCGGTACGTCCGGGATATGCAAATAACTTTCTTATTCCTAATGGTCTTGCAACACTTGCAACAGAATCTGCAAAGAAGGTAGCAGCAGAAAACATTAAACAATCGGCTCATAAAGAGGCTAAGTTTAGAGAAGATGCAAATGCTATAGCAGAACAAATTGCTAAGATAATCCTTACTTATAGCGTTAAAGCTAAAGACGGTAAGATTGCAGGTACAATCACTACATCTAATGTAGCAGAAGACTTGGCAGCAAAAGGTTTTTCTTTCGACAAGAAGAACATTACTCTTCCTAAGGTTAGTAGGGTTGGTGAACATGAAGCATCAATCAAACTATATAAAGAAATTAAAGCTATCGTTAAGGTAGTTGTAAAATCTGATAATGAAGAAGAGGTTGCTGAAGTTGTTGCTGAAGCAGTAGCAGAATAAATTTTTATAAATATCTAAAAAGAGGACACTTTTGTGCCCTCTTTTTTTTGTGTCAATCAATAAAAGCCCTATCTTTGGAGATAGAAATTAAAAAAAACAATATATGAAGAAAATTATTTTAGTGGCATTTGCCATATCTATGATGTTTAGTGCTGTGGCGCAAGAAAACGTAAAAGTTGGTCCTTATAAACTCAAAAAGATATGTGATAATGTAACAACATCTGTTAAAGATCAAAACAGAACCGGTACTTGTTGGGCGTGGTCTACTTTGGCTACTCTTGAGAGTGACATAATCAAAAATGGCAAGGCTGATAAAACCCTTGAGTTATCTACGATGTGGGTTGCTCGTAATGCTTATTTTGAGAAATTTGTCAAATATGTGCGTATGCAAGGAAATGTAATCTTTGACGAGGGTGGTGCAGCGCATGATGTCCCTTTCATTATTGCAAAATACGGAATAGTCCCTCAAAAAGACTATAAGGCTCTTGAGTATGGCGAAAAGAACCATGTTCATGCAGAGATGCTTGCGGTTTTAAAATCATATGCCGATGTGCTTATCAAAAATCCGAATGGTAAGTTGACTACTGTTTGGCAAGATGCTGTAAATAATATTCTCGATGCTTATTTTGGCAAACGTCCTTCAACGATTACTGTTGATAGTGTCGAATATACACCTTTAGAATATGCTGCACATCTTGGCATTACAGATACAAAATATGTAGCTTTCGCATCTTCTACTGCTTATCCTTATGGAGAAATGTTTGTATATGAAGTTCCTGACAACTGGAACTGGGGCGAATTTATGAATGTGCCTTTAAAGGAGTTTACTCAAATAGCAATAGACGCTGTGAAAAATGGTTATACAATTGCGTGGGGTACAGATGTTAGTGATTTAGGATTTAAATTTAGAGATGGCTTTGCCGTATATCCAGATGTTGAAAAAGAGAACGTTGCGGGTATGGAACGTGCAAAATGGGAAAAGATGAATAGCGTTGATAAAAACAAAGCTCTATTCTCTAAAGTCGTTAAAGAAAAAGTTATTACTCCAGAATATCGTCAAGAGCTTTTTGATAATTACACAGCTACCGACGATCATGGAATGCAAATAGTAGGGCTTTATAAGGCTGCTGACGGCTCACTTTTCTTTAAGGTGAAAAACTCATGGACAGAAAATAGTGCGGCTAAAGGCTTCTTTTATGTGTCAATGCCTTTTTTTGAAGCACTAACAATGAACTATATGCTTAATGTAGAAGCTTTAAATGCTGATGTTAAAGCTAAATATTTAAAATAGATTTAAACTTAGATCATAAAAAAGGTCATCTTGTTAGGATGGCCTTTTTTTTGTATCTTTGCCCAAATTATGAGGGCAATAATAATATTTATTTTCTTATTTTTATCTGTAAATGCGTTTTCTCTTGATAAAAGAGATAGCGTTGTGGTGAGACAAAAGTATGTAGAGGCAAATTTCCACGATACAATCTCTACTTCAGCAGATAAAATCGTTGTTCGTCGAGACTCTTTACGTAAAAATTTCGATTTATATTTTCCAAATTACGATATAGTATCATATAATAACATAGACTATATCTCGACTAAGCACCTTGAATTATATCTCAAAAAAAGCTATAAAGACCTGAAGCACGCCTCTCAAAAGGTGTGGCTTTCGGGGGCTGGATTTCCTTTTTATAAGCCTACAACATCATTTGGAATTGGAGGAGCTGTCATTTTGTCGTTTAACCATGATAGCCGAGACACCTTAAATTTTAAGTCTTATGTGCCTATTAGTCTGCTTGCTTCAATTAAAGGACAATTTTCTTTAACATCAGGGTTATACTTATTTATGAAAGAGAATGCTCGTAAGGCAAGGATTAGTTTCGATATGTCTTATGGTATGGCTAATTATTTTGGAAGTGGCGCAACTATAAAAGCACCATCTATAAACGATAAAAGCACTCAATATACGCAATTGATAGCGCAACCTAAGGTGGATATGCTTTGGCGTGTGGCGAAAGATCTTTATGTAGGTCCTACTTTTAATCTTAAATATGAACAGCTTTCAGATATTCCAATAGATGTCTATGGTGCTCTGCCTCTTGTGGTGCAACAAGAAAAGCAAATCCTAAATGTCTCTCTTGGTGCTATGGTCGAATATTCATCAATCGACAACCCTACTTTCCCATATCATGGTATCATGGCTAACGCTTCTGTTATGGCTGGTTATGAGGCGATGTCTATGAAAAGATATACGGCTAATATATCGATAGATTATCGTCAATATCATACCATAATTCCACGAGGTGTCTTGGCGTGGCAGGTGAAGGGGACAACTATTTTAAATAGCGATAATGATTTCTTCCTTATAAATCCATCTATAAGCATTCGTGGGGTG
>JAVVUK010000002.1:0-37350 GCA_036653215.1 Rikenellaceae bacterium | reverse complement strand
GTTAGATAGGTATTATATCGCTTCTACTGTGGGAAGTGTCTCGGTCGAGTATCGTCAATTTATAGGATCAGAACAGGCGCATAGCCGTGGTGAATGGTGGACAAGGATAGGGGTTACCTTGTGGGCTAATGGAGGAATGTGGAGCAATGAAATATTTAAAAACGCCGATTTTGTTGCCTCTTTTGGATGTGGACTTCGTTATGAGGTACAACCAAATAAAAATGTATGTATCGATGCAGGACGTGCTACCGGTGATAAGAGTAAAGCTATGTTTTATGTTGGCTTCTTAGAGTATTTTTAACTTTTCTAATACGTTTTTAACCTCTTCATATTCAAATCCACGTGAGAGAGCAAATCGGATGAGTTTATTGGCTATGTCACGACTATCTTTCCCTTTTATGGTTTTCATCTTCTGCGTTATTATCAACTCAAGAGTCTCCTTTTCCTCTTTATATTCTTGTTCTATGGCTGTGGTAATCACTTCTTTAGAGATGTGTTTTATGCGCAGGGCTTCTATTATTTTACGTTTACCCCATTTCCCTAAACGGCATTTTTCTCTTACAAATAAGAGGGCATACCTCTTCGGATCTATAAATCTATTTAGTGTGAGGTATTCTAAAATCTCTTGTTGATCATTTGCTTTAACACCCCAACGCCACATCAACTCGGTGGCTTTAGATGGGCATATCTCTCTCTTAGAACACATATCAGTCAACTTTATAAGAGCCTTATCTTTTGTTATTCCTTCCATATAGCTTTGACTATTCTCTCTTTCCCATTTAAATCTTTTATTACCTCTATGTTGCAAAATCCGTGTTCCGAGAGCATCTCTTTACATTCAATGCCAAAATTCTCGTTAATCTCAAAAAACAACATCCCTTTCTTTGATAGTGCTTTTGTGGCAAGAAGAGCTATCTTTTTATAAAATAGAAGAGGGTCGTCTTGTGGAACAAAGAGAGCGATATGAGGTTCGTGAAGAAGCACATTATCACACATAAGCTCTTTCTCATTGTGAGTTATATATGGCGGATTACTAACTATTATATCGTACCTTTTTGTGAGTGTGTCACAAAGAAGAATGTCGCATTTGAAAGTTGCTATATCTACTTGGTTAAGTTTTGCGTTTTCTTGTGTCGTTTGGAGTGCAATAGGCGATATGTCGCAAGCATCAACTTGAGAGTTCTTGATTTCGGAGGCTAAAGATATGGCGATAACCCCACTTCCGCATCCTATATCCAATATTTTGGGAACATCGGGCATTGATGACGATAATATTAACTTCACCAACTCTTCGGTCTCCGGACGAGGTATTAGTACGCCCTCTCTGAGGATGAATGTACGAGAAAAAAACTCACTTTTCCCAACTAAATATTGCACAGGGTAATTATCCTTTAACTTTGATATATCGTTATTTAGCTCTGTTTTATCGATCTCAATTGTACGATCTCCATATACGTATATTTCGTTCTTAGAAACTTTATGTTTTCCCTCCATAACATATAAAGCTATGGCATTTGCCTCCTTGTAGTCGTAAAGTTCTAACAAGTTTTTTTTGTATATATCAAAAAGTTCTTTTATAGTCATACTACAAATATAATTAAATTTTTTAACTTTGTATCACTATGATTGATGAAGATATACAATATATGTCACGTGCTCTTGAGATAGCTACATTAGGCGCAGGAGAGGTGTCCACAAACCCTATGGTTGGGGCTGTGGTGGTCTATGACGGTAAGATAATAGGAGAAGGGTATCATCAACGTTTTGGTGAGGCACACGCCGAAGTAAATGCTCTTGATAGTGTTGCCGACAGAGATCTTATACGACATTCTACCCTATACGTAAACCTTGAACCATGTTGCCATTATGGCAAGACTCCACCATGTTGCGATCTTCTTATTGCAAGTAAGATAAAGAGAGTCGTGGTGGCTATGGAAGATCCATTTGCTCTTGTTGCTGGAGAGGGAATAAGACGTATGCTTGATAGTGGAATAGATGTAGAAGTGGGTCTAATGAGAGAGGAAGCCGAATATCTAAATCGTCGTTTTTTAACTTATCATGCTAAGAAACGCCCATATATAATAGTCAAATATGCACGTACTCAAGACGGATATATAGATAACGACCGTGAAGCTTCTACTCCGGCTTCATGGCTTACAGGATATCCTTGCCGTGTGCTTGTTCATAGGTGGAGGTCTGAGGAAGATGCTATTATGGTAGGAACTAATAGCGTGTTGCGAGACAACCCTTCGTTGACAGTTAGAGAGTGGTATGGTCGCAACCCTTTGCGTATAACTATCGACAAAAGAAATGTAATTCCACCATCGTCAAAAATATTTAGTGATAATGCGCAAACCCTTGTTTTTACTCATGAAACGATAGAGGATATCTTATATATCCTTTATTCACGAGGTATACAATCGGTGCTTGTTGAGGGAGGTAAAACTCTTGTCGAGAGTTTTTACCAAAGTGGATATATCGATGAGATACGAGAGTTCATATCGCCGCTTTTATTATCAGACCTTAAGGGAGGTCATGGCAGAGGAGGAGTTCAAGCTCCGGAGGTGCAATGCACCTTAATTTCAACGCAGATGATAGGCAATGTTGTTTTAAATATTAAAAAACCGATATAATAATCTTATTTATTATGATCCTGCTTCCATTAAAATATGTGTTAGTCATAATCTGTATTCTTCTCATTCTTTGTGCGTTTCTTATTGTCATAATTCGAAAATGCAAATCTAAGATATCAGAGTTAGAGAATAATAACAATTATTCACCAAATTTGAAAGAGTCTCAAAAGGAGGAATATCTGGAGGCTGAAATTAAAAAACGACGAGAAATAATGAAAGAAGTTCTCGACGCTATGCCTATTCCTATACATATAAAAGATGTTGAAAATAATTATAAATATATATATTGGAATAATGAAAGTCGTAAAGTGTTTGGAGATGTTCTTTTCCAATCGCCAAAATCTGTAATAGGTGAAGATAGAACACGTGAGAGAAATCTTATAGATAGAGAGATATTTGATAAAGGAAAGCCATGTCTCATGGAGGAAAGCATAAAAGGGAAAGATGGCAGAGAATATAGAATGAAGGTGCAAAAGAGCGTTATTTATGATAATGATAAAAAGCTACTTCTTATTATTAGGTGGAATGTGAGTTTGGAAGATGAACTCAATAGAAAATCAAAGATCTTATCTATATCTATGAATGCTTTAGATGCCTTTACTTGGCGTTGCGACTTACGAAATGGTATCTTATTATTTGGAAACGAGCTTGAAAAAATGGGCGGTCATCCAGATGATATGAATAGTATGGATAAGTTCGCCTTACGTCTACATCCTAAATATAGGGACGAATTTATTACTAAAATAAATGATTTCACTAAGCAGGACAGTGGCGATTTTTATATGGATTATGAGATAGATGTTTGTGGTAATGGCACTTACGAATGGTGGGAATGTAGAGGAACGATTGAAAATGTGAAAGAGGGTGGTGTGATGTACAAATATATGTATGGGATGGACATCAAAATCGAAAATCACAAAAAGTATGAGTTGGAAATTTTAAATAAACAATATGAGTTGGATAGGCTTATTAAGCAAAATGAGTTGATCTTAAATAACACGAACTCAGCTTTGATATATCTTAACAATGATTATACTGTGAGATGGGAAAATGCAAGTACTTTTTTGCCAAACCATCCTATGACACGAAATTACAGACAAGGGATATTCTGTTATAATTCAAGAGGGTTTGATAAGCCTTGTGATAATTGTACTGTAAATAGATCTATATCTTCTGGTAATATAGAAATTAAAGAGTTTGCTTATGATGATAAGGTTGCCGAATTGACGGCTATCCCTATTTATGATAACTCTCACGAAAGGTTAGGCACTGTACTTAAGATTGTAGATATAACCGAAAACAAGAGAGTTAATAAAGAATTAGAAGATGCTAAAGAAAGGGCAGAGCAGTCTAATAAATTGAAATCTGCGTTTTTGGCAAATATGAGTCATGAGATACGTACTCCGCTGAATGCGATAATTGGCTTTTCTGAGCTTCTGAGTGAGACAGAAGACCATGCAGAAAAAATAGAATATTGTAACATTATAAATAACAATAACGAATTACTCTTGAGGTTGATAAACGACATTCTTGACCTCTCTAAGATTGAGGCCGGTGTGTTAGAGTTAAAACCTGTGCTTTTTGATGTCTCAGAGTTGTTTAACGAGTTGTTCATGACTTTTAAACAACGAATGACGGATAGTGTAGTGGAGCTTGTTTGTGATGTTCCTTATAAAAATTGTACGATAGAATTTGATAGAAATCGTTTTATTCAAGTAATAACGAACTTCCTTACAAACGCCGTTAAATTTACAATTAAGGGGGAGATAACTATGGGGTATAGATATGAAGATAATGGAATTGCTATTTTTGTGAAAGATACAGGAGTCGGCATATCTAAAGAAAAATTAGATAAAGTTTTTGAAAGATTTGAAAAGTTAGACGATTTTGCTCAAGGCACAGGTCTTGGAATGGCAATATGCAAAGCGATAACGGATGCGCATAATGGTAAGATAGGTGTCAGTTCAGATGAAGGTGTCGGATCTGTTTTCTGGGCTTGGATCCCTATTAAAGCTACGATAATAGAATAAATAAAAAAGCCACTCTAAAGTGGCTTTTTTGTTACTCTGAATATCCGAAACGTCTTAATATCTTTTCGTTATCTCGCCAATCTTCATTGACCTTAACGTGCATCTCTAAAAATACTTTTTTCTGAAGGAAAACTTCTAAATCTTTTCTGGCTTCTGTGCCTACTTTTTTCAATTTAGAGCCTTGATGACCTATCACGATGCCTTTCTGTGAGTCTCTAGCTACATATATGACCGCACGTATGCTGTCCATAGTAGGGCTTTCCTTATACTCTTCAATAGCCACCTCACAAGAATAAGGTATCTCCTTCTGATAGTTTAGGAGTATCTTTTCTCTTATTATCTCAGAGGCGAAAAAGCGAAGAGGCTTGTCTGTAAGTGTGTCTTTAGGATAAAAGGCTTCTCCTTCTGGCAACATCTCGACAATCTTGGTAAATAGATTTTCTATATTAAATTTGCTTAACGCCGAAACAGGGAATATGGTAGCGGCAGGAAGAACTTCGTGCCACTTATCTACCATAGTTTCAAGAGTTTCTGGAGTTGTAAGGTCGATTTTATTTATAACAAGCAGAGTTGTAATCTCACTCTTGCGCACCTTTTCTATGAAGTCTATATTTTTATCTATTTGTTCAACGGTATCGGTTACGTAGAGTAGAATGTCGGCATCGCTCAATGCTCCAGTTGAAAATTTGAGCATCGACTCTTGAAGTTTATATTTTGGTTTTAAAACTCCAGGAGTGTCGGAATATACGATTTGGTAATTTTCATCATTCACAATACCCATTATTCTATGACGAGTAGTTTGTGATTTAGATGTTATTATCGATATACGTTCACCGACAAGTGCGTTCATGAGCGTCGATTTTCCGACGTTTGGATTGCCAACAATGTTTACAAATCCTGCTTTGTGATTGGTCATAGCCTTATTTCATCATTTTTTGTGTAGCCTCGTTAAATATATCCATTCCTTTGTCTGTCAATGGGTGGTTTAGAAGACCGATAAATGAATTTAAAGGAGCAGTTGCAACATCTGCACCTACTTCGATACAACGTATAAGATCGCCTGTTGAACGTATAGAGGCAGCCAATACTTGAGTTGCATATCCATAATAGTCATACATATCTACTATGGCTTCAACAAGCTCTATTCCGTTGCTTGAAATATCGTCAAGACGACCTACAAATGGAGATACATAAGTAGCACCTGCTTTAGCGGCAAGGAGAGCTTGTCCGATTGAAAATACAAGAGTACAGTTTGTGCTTATACCAATAGAGTTAAGGTGTTTTATTACCTTGATACCTTCTTTTGTGCAAGGTACTTTTACAACTATGTTTTTTGCTATTTTCACAAGTTCTTTTGCTTCGGCAACCATCTCATTGTATGTTGTAGATAGGACCTCCGCACTAACATCTCCTTCAGGGATGATGTCACAAATATCTTTATAGTGTTTGCGGATTGCTGCTTCACCAGTGATACCTTCTTTAGCCATTAATGATGGATTTGTGGTTACACCATCAAGGATGCCCATTTCGTTGCCCTCTTTTATTTGGGCTAAGTTAGCTGTGTCGATAAAGAATTTCATGTTTTTTATTTTAAGGTTAATTAATAGGTATTCTGTTATTTGTATGTTCGTGTAAATCGTACTACGCCCCACAGTCCGTTTTTCTTTACTATGACGCTGTTTTTATCTTGAAACTTCGCTTGCTCAAAAATGGGAGGTACAATCCACTCACCACTAAGGTCAATAAAGCCTACTTTATCCCCTTTCGTTGCTTTTGCTAATCCGTTTTGGAAAGGAGTGAGTGCTTCAAACATTGGCTTGATGACCCAATTGCCTTTCATATCTAAAAGCCCAAACAAGCCGTTTCGGTCTTGTGCTACGGCATATCCTCCGTTAAAACTTGTCATAGAAGGGTAGCGTGCCGGAATTACAAAGGTGCCATTGCGGTTTATAAATCCATATCTGAGACCTACGCCTTTTATAGCTATGCAAACTTTAGAGAGGTTGTTTTTATCAAAGTTTGTGCATGATTTGAATATGGGTTTAATCACCCATTCGCCTCTGCTGTTTATAAAACCCCATAAATTATGAGTGTCGCTTGCTCTGGACAATCCGTTTACAGATTGTTCTATGTTTCCGAATGCACATTTTATACTATAATCCCATTTACTACTTCCGTTGTCTGTTTTTACTTGAGATAGTGCAGTTGTAGATATTGTAGAGAGTAACAAATATATAAAAATAGCCCTCATAATTAAGAAACTGTTTTTATGATTTTCAGCAACGAGGTGAAGTGCATAACTTCGGTGTCAAACATCTCTGTTGCAAATTGTTGGTATTCTAAAAGTGTCTCTTCTGTAAATAGTTTATATTCAGCAATGTCTTCTACATATACTTGTAGTGAATATGTAAAATGCTTTTCCACTTGATCCGATAGGAGTCTTGTAAAGACTTTCTTTTGAATAAGGGTTGGTATAAATTTATCAATCATAAATTTATACCAATTCCCATGTACGGATGGTGAAACTATAAATGTAGTGTTTACTATATACATAAGACAAATTGTTTTTATTCTTCAGTAGGTTGTTTAGGATCTTCCCTCACGTAATTTCTTTTTATGAGTGCCGATACTATCAAAGCAGGGAAAAGACCCATAAAAAACATACTTAAAACGGAAGTCATCACAATATACAAAGGGTTAACGATAAAACTACTGTATGCTTGGCTTATTGTTTCTGTGTTTTGTGATCCTTGAGACATAACCTCCATCATTTTCATAACTTCTTGGTGGTAATATTCCGGAGCCACGTGGTTATACATTACATATAAAGCACCTCCATATATTATGCCTGCAAAACCTAAAGATATTATTACATATCTTAATGCTGCGGGATAACCAAATGGTTTATACTCGTCTTTCTTGCTATATAACTTACCTCTATAATATGTTATTCCAAACATAGAGCCTATTACAATAAAGTTATTTACAGCAGCAAGCATCGAGGTGTCACGCATAAGATATGCCACAACAACAGATAAAGAAAGTGCGACACCTATATATATGCCGGTTGTTGAGCTATCTTGCCAAAAAGTACTATTTTTATTAGTCATAATTTTTAAACAGTTCGTTAGTATATAATTTCTACGGCACCTTCACGTATGATCTCTATTTCACCTTGAGAGAGATCTACAATTGTAGAGACCACGTTTGGTACTTCACCACCGTCAATCATTATGTCGACAAGGTTTTTATATTTCTCCCATATCAAAGAGACCTCGTCGTCTCCTTCCATAGAATTTGCATCTAAGGGCAGGGATGTTGAAACTAAAGGTACCCCTAATGCCTCAACAAGAGCTAAGGTGATAGGGTTGTTTGGTATTCTCACTCCGACGCTTTTTTTATTGTATAGGAAAGCGTTAGGTACGCTACTGGCAGCATGAAGGATAAATGTTATGGCAGCAGGAGTGTTCCTCTTTATCAATTTAAAAACCGCATTATCAACCCTTGCATAAGATGTTACGTTGCTAATGTCGTTACATATAATGGTGAGATTATCATCCTCTTTGTTTTTGAGT
This sequence comes from Rikenellaceae bacterium, assembly GCA_036653215.1. Lineage (GTDB taxonomy): Bacteria > Bacteroidota > Bacteroidia > Bacteroidales > Rikenellaceae > JADFUS01. The sequence continues at coordinate 29,112 of JAVVUK010000002.1, read as the reverse complement.
TTCTTTAGTTCGTTTATCGATTTTATACAATTTAAAGAACACCCCAAAGCATAGGTGGTATCGGTAGGGTATATCATTATTGCTCCCTTTTGCAACTTTTCCACAATCGAGAATAGTTGTTTTGGAGATGTACCCTTATCGTAAAGTTTAATAATCTCACCCATATATTTATTTTGTATTAAAAGCTGTTATAAAGTCTCTGTTGTTGGCACTATATAAGTTGGCATATTGCCATATAACTCGTCAATCCTGTTTCTTAGAGCTTCTTTTTTCAACAACTTATCTATAATCTTGCCATCTTGACCTATGATGTATGTTGTTGTAATTGTTTGTACAAAATATTTGTCTGCTGGTACACAATCCCAACCTTTAAGGTCGCTCACATTTATCCAAGGTAGTTCGTTAGTGACAACATATCCTTCCCATTCAGCTTTTGTGTAGTCCATAGATACAGAATATACGCCAAAGCCTTGATCTTTATATTTCTCGTAAGCCTCTCTTATGAAAGGTATATTGTCTCTACAATCACCACACCATGAAGCCCAGAAAGTAAGAAGCGTATATTTGTTTTTCTTAACCTCATCGGATAATTTTCTCACAACACCAGTATTGTCGCTCTCTTCAATTTCCATGTAAGGCATTCCAATTTCTGTGTTACGTTGTGCTTCAGCAATAAAACGAGCACGTTTTCCGTAAGTTGTGTTTTGTATATTTTGAGGTAATAATTTAAGTAATGAGTCTATCTCTTGGTAAGATGCAGAGCGTCCCATGTGTCGTGTTATGATATATGGAGCAACCACAAAATCACGATATTGAACTACATATTTTTTAGTAGTGTCAATGCTCATAGCACCGCCTGCTTGACGATAATTTCTATATAAAGAGTCTGAAACAGAGCCAATGATTTTAATCTCATGACGCATTTCTAAATTTCCATTTACAGTTACAGGGTCGCTATCTACAAAAAAACGTTTCACGTCACGATTTTCTTTCTTGTCAACTCTTAATCCATACTCACCTTCCAACTTTTCTCCTTTTTCAAATTTGAAAGATCCGTCTTCATTGACTGTTGTCGAGTCTATGAGCACTGGAGATGTCCATCCGTATTCATAAAGGTATAATGTGCCTGTAAGACCATCAATTTTACCTTCAATAAATGGTTTACTACCAGAACAACTTACCATAATTGCTAATGATAGTAGTGATAAAAATAGTTTTTTCATTGTTTTATTATATGTTTGTTTAAGTTAATTGGTTGCCTTTAAAAGTGAAATATTTTTGCATAAAATAACTGAATATAACTGTTACTACAGTCATCATCACGTTTGCTATTGATGGATATATAGTAATGAAAACGAGTATCTTAATGCCGAAGTATTTTATGAAAAAGTTAGATATGGTGACAAGTAAATATCGAAATCCTTGTGTTCGGTCCTTGAGAGGCGAATTTTGAAACGATATGTTTTTTGCTAACCATAATCCTGTAAAAAAAGTTATTGGCGCAGTAATAAAAAAGGCGGCTATCTGTGGAGATATGGTGACTATAATTAGGTATAAGTCTCTTTCAAAAAACAAAAAATGAAAGAAGAGAAAATAAAGAACAGCGTCTAATAACATATTCACGCCACCACAAAGGGCATATCGAAAAGTTTGTAATGGAACTATTCGATGTATGAAAGGCAGATATAAGGTATCTGTTACTTTTATGATGAGCGTTTGTACTTTTTGGCGTTTCATTGTTACTTTTTTACTTTCTCAGGGTTTGACTTTACATAATCTTCCCAGCTTTTTTTAGTGCCTGTAAAACTTTGATTGTTTTCTTGGTAGTGGTGGCATAACGCAACCGCTAATCCGTCCGTTGAATCAAGGTTCTTGGGCAATTCTTCTAATTTTAATATTGCTTTTAGTAGATTTGCCACTTGTTCTTTTGAAGCTCCTCCCTTGCCTGTTATTGCAATTTTTATTTTACGTGGGGCATATTCGAAAATTGTAGCTCCGTGTTTTATTGCAGCCGCCATTGCAACTCCTTGTGCACGACCTAACTTAAGCATACTTTGTATATTCTTGCCAAAGAACGGAGCCTCATATGCCACCTCACTTGGGCAATATGTAGACATTATCTCATCTATACGAGAAAAAATAACTTCTAATTTTTTGTATGTCGGTAGTGTCGAGGGAATAGATATATAACCCATAGTGATATATCTCGCCTCCCCTCCGCAAACGCTAATCACCCCATAGCCCATTTTATTTGTGCCGGGATCGATACCCATTATTATTCTCGACTTTTGTGTGTCGTTATTTTGCTTTTTCAATTTCCTCTTTAAGCTTAGCTATCTCTTTTTCCATAGATAGAAGTTTGGTACGCATCTCAGGAAGCCCTTTTTGCATTATGAAAATACGCTTAAATAGGTTTGCGTCAATTGCTGGGAAGCCCATATATGTGCCTCCTTCTTCTTTTATATTTCCACCAACACCCGAACGAGAAGCAAGGATAGTTCTATCGGCAACTGATATGTGACCCACGATCCCCACTTGACCGGCAACCATACAGTGAGCACCTAATTTTGAGGATCCTGCAATCCCGAATTGTGCTGCAAGGACAGTATTTGTGCCTATCTCTACGTTGTGCGCTATGTGGACAAGATTGTCTATCTTAACGCCTTTTCTTATATAAGTAGAACCCATAGTTGCTCTGTCGATAGATGTGTTACTTCCTATTTCAACATCGTCTTCGATAAGAACGTTTCCTATTTGAGGTATCTTTTGATATGTATCACCAACAGGGGCAAAGCCAAAACCGTCAGATCCTATTACTGTTCCGCTATGTATGATGATGTTACTTCCTAAAGAACAACCTTCATATATCTTAACTCCGGAACGTATTGTGACGTTGTTTCCTATTGTGACATTTGCACCTATATATACTTGTGGATATATCTTACAATCAGTTCCTATTTTAGCTCCGTGTTCTATTACCGTAAATTCGCCGACATATGCGTTTTCGCCAATAGATACGTTTTCCGCTATGGCACTTTTGTCGCTTATCCCTTGTGGTTGTGGTTGATTTGCGATATATAGATTAAGAATATCGGCAAAAGATTTATAAGGATCTTCAACTTTTATTAGTGTCGCTTTAATCTCATGTTGTGGCTCAAAACTTTTTGCTACAATGATTATTGAAGACTGGGTGTTGTATATATAATGTTCATATTTAGGGTTTGATAAGAAAGACACATCTCCCTTTTTACCCTCTTCTATTTTAGCTAAATTGTTAACTAAAACATCTTTATCTCCAACTATTTCTCCTCCTAAAAATGAGGCAATCGTTTCTGCCGAAAATTCCATAATATTTCGTTTTTTTCTAAGTGTTAATCTTTTTATCGGATATATATGTTAAAACATGACATCTCTAACCGGACAAAGATACAGCTTTTTTGTAATCATAGCATAATTTTCTGCAACTTAATCTCTATTTTTTATACATTTGTGGAAATTTTGAATTGATATAATGAGGAAAATAAGTTATGATGTAATAGTCATTGGAGGCGGTGCTGCGGGGCTTATGGCCGCTGGAGTTGCATCTTCGTTGGGTAAAAGTGTGCTTTTATTGGAAAAAATGGAGAAGGTAGGTCGTAAAATACGTATCACAGGTAAGGGACGTTGTAATATTACAAATAACAAATCTAAAGAAGAATTTCTGTCTAAAGTGCGTTCTGGGGCAGATTTTTTAGATTATGCTTTTGATCGTTTTTCAAATTATGATACCGTAAATCTATTCGAAAAAATAGGACTTAGGACTCTTCTTGAGCGTGGAGGACGTATCTTCCCACAAAGTGGAGATGCGTGGGATGTGGTGCGTGCCTTAGAAGGGTGGTGTGTCAAAAATGGAGTTGAGGTATGTTGCACATCTGAAGTATCGTCGATAGAAGAAAAGGATGGGGCTATTCAAGGAGTGGTGATTGGTGGTAACACGATAGCAGCTCCTAAAGTTATAGTGGCGACAGGTGGATTTTCTTATCCATCTACTGGATCAACGGGCGATGGATGTCGTTTTGCTCATGCTTTGGGTCATTCTATTGTTCCTGTGCGTCCGTCGTTAGTTCCATTTGAAATAGACTATAAAGATATATCATCTCTTAGTGGTCTACTCCTTAAAAATATAGAGTTATCCCTTTTTGCTGATGGGGTAGAGGTCGATAAAGAGATGGGTGAAGTCGAATTTTTCAATTTTGGTATTGGTGGTGCATCTACCTTTAAACTTAGTCGTAAGGGTGTTGATGTCGTTGATGAGGGTAAGAATGTGGAGTTCCATATAGATTTAAAACCAGCACTTTCGGTGGCTAAACTTAAAGGTCGCTTTTTTAGAGAGGTGGAGGCTGATGCAAGACTAACAATATCTATGTTACTTCGTAAGCTTATGCCATCTCCGATTATTCCTCTTGTTGTTTCTCAAATTGCGATGTCTTCAAATACGTTAGTCTCAAAATTATCGGACAACGAGATAATTCATGTCATAGAAGTCATAAAATCTGTAAAACTGAAAGTTCTTGATCATAGAGGTTTCCGTGAGGCGATAGTTACTGCTGGTGGGGTAGACCTTTCGCAAGTAGACAATAAAACTATGGAGTCTAAAATTGTTAAAGGGTTGTTTTTTGCAGGAGAGGTTTTAGATATAGATGCCGACACTGGTGGTTATAATTTACAATTAGCATTTTCAACAGGTCATTTAGCAGGTACAGTATAGTGTATGTTTCAGCGTATTAAATATTCTCTTAGGATAAAACATAGAAAAGGTCATTTCATCCATTCACCATTTATATATAATATGGTGAGGGTTCTTTTTATGCCTAAGATAAATCATGATTTACCATCTAATTCAAAGGTATTAGAGCATCTCCTTTTTAATAAATTGCGATATAATGTGGCATATCGTATTGCTCAAGCTTATGTGTATCTCGGTTGTGAGAGTTTCTCTAAAAATGTATGGGAAGGTAAAGATATGACCATAGTTTCAGATATAACATCTGGGAAAGTATTAGATGGTATGGTTTCTGACATGAATAAAGAATACATAGAAAAAGATAGAATGCTTGTCTTGGTAATACAAGGCATATATAAAAACAAAGAGATATATCGTTGGTGGAGAAGACAAAACCTTTTGAAACTCGATATTTATTGGGCAGGGATAATAATATTTGATAGTAATTTAAATAGACAAGAATTTAAATTGAGATTATGAAAATATACACAAAAACAGGAGACAAAGGCACTACTTCACTTATCGGAGGAGAAAGAGTGTCTAAGACAGATATACGCCTTGAGGGGTATGGTACTGTCGATGAGTTGCAAGCTAATGTAGCATATTTGCGTGATTGTATGGTTGCTGAAGCCGTGTTGACCGATAAAATGGCACAAGAGAAAGATGAACTTCTTTGGATCGAGGAACGTCTTATGGTAGTGTCGTCTGTCCTTGCTGCCGATGTTAAGGTGTTAGATAAAATTCCTCATATATCTAACAATGACATAGAACGTATAGAAAAAGCTATCGATAGAATAAATTTAGAGATAGTGCCACTGACAAAATTTACTATTCCTGGAGGTCATCCACTTGTTTCTTTTTCTCATATCGCACGCACCGTATGTCGCAGGGCAGAACGTGCCGCTTTGCGTGTTGCTATTGAGGTAGCCCTTGAAGACCTTCCACTTGTGTTCCTAAACAGACTGTCCGATTATTTATATGTGCTTGGAAGACTGATTAGTGTTAATGTTGAAGCACAAGAGATTACTTGGGATGGAAAATGATCTAAAAAAAATAATAAAATTTAGATAGTTTTAATGGTTTGATCTTATATTTTTATATATTTGCACTCTGAAAGATTATAGGATAGTGTGTTGTGCCTATAACCTATTAATAATCAAATAATTACTTTATTAGATATGTATTGGACGTTAGAATTGGCTTCTAAATTAGAAGATGCTCCTTGGCCTGCAACAAAAGAGGAGCTTGTAGATTATGCTGTTCGCTCTGGTGTTCCATTGGAGGTTATAGAAAACCTTAATGAAATAGAAGATGAGGGTGATATCTATGAAAGCATTGAGGATATATGGCCTGATTATCCTACCAAAGATGAGTTTTTCTTTAACGAAGAAGAATATTAATAAAAACACATTATTACCGACATTGAAAAGTGATAGGGATCTTTGTGTGTTAAAAAAGGATAGGGGTGTTTTGGCACTCCTATTTTTATAAAATGGCATTTTGAATTATTATATATATATTTGTAAATATCATCATGAGTAGAGAATATGGACTTATAGGTTTCAAATTGGGGCATTCCTTTTCAAAAAGATATTTTACAGATTTTTTTGAAAAAGAGGGTCTTTCAGATTGCTCGTATGAGAGTTATTCATTTGAAGACATCTCAACGGTGCGAGAAGTGGTTGGGCATCTTCAAGGGTTTAGTGTTACGATACCCCATAAACGTACAATAATTCCGTTCTTAAATTCGCTATCTAAAGAGGCTGCTGAAATGGGTGCTGTAAACTGTGTTAGGGTCTTCGCAAATGGTGATATGAGAGGTTACAATACAGACTGTTATGGTTTTGAGGTGGCTCTCCTTGATATGCTGGGTGAGAAACGTCCAAATGCTTTCGTGCTTGGAACAGGAGGCGCAAGTAAAGCGGTTTGCTATACTCTTAAAAAGTTAGGCATCTCTTTTCAGGAAGTCTCTCGTAATAGCTCTAATGGTGTTTTAACATACGAACAACTAACCCCCTTGATGATGGCGGATGCTTTAGTTGTAAATACAACACCACTTGGGATGTTCCCTATTGTTGATGGTGCGCCAAAAATTCCTTATGAGGGGTTGACTCCTAAAAGTTACCTCTTTGATTTGGTATATAACCCTGCCGATACTCTATTTACAAGAAATGGGCGTAGGCAAGGTGCAACGGTAAAAAGTGGTTATCAAATGCTTATTGAACAAGCCCAAAAGGCTTGGCAGATATATAACGAATAGTTAAAAAATATAAAAACTATGAATATACTTGAAAATCTAAATTGGAGTATTCCTAAAGATTGGTTGCAGATCGAGACAATAGATATGCACACTGGGGGTGAGCCTCTAAGAGTCATCACAAAAGGTCTTCCTGAGATAAAAGGAAAGACAATACTTGAAAAACGTCGATATTTTAGAGATCATTACGATAATATAAGAACAGGTCTTATGTGGGAACCACGAGGTCATGCCGATCAATATGGAGCGGTAATCGTGGAGGCTGAACGTGAAGACTCTGACTTCGGGACTTTCTTTATGCACAATGAGGGCTATTCTACAATGTGTGGTCATGCTACTTTAGCTCTTGTGAAGCTCGTTTTGGAGACTGGCATGGTTGTAAAGTTGGAGAAAGATCCTGAAATACGTATCGATGCACCTCCGGGACAATTAAGATGTAAAGCCTTTAGAGAAGGTGACAAAGTTACAAGTGTATCTTTTCTTAATGTGCCTTGTTTTATGCCTTTTTCAGACGCTAAGGTCGATGTTCCTGGTATTGGAGAGGTGACTTTCGATTTAGGGTTTGGAGGAGCCTTTTATGCTTTTGTAGATGCAGACTCTCTGGGTCTTAAGATGGACGGCTCGGATTATAACAAACTTATAGATTATGGCAGAAGAATAAAATATGCTGTGATGGAAAACTTCGAAATTAAACATCCGTTTTTTGATGATTTAAGCTTTTTGTATGGCACCATATTTACAGGTAAGCCTTACGACAAAAAGAACTGGAGTCGTAACGTGTGTATCTTTGCTGAAGGAGAGGTCGATAGGTCTGCCACAGGCTCTGGCGTTAGTGCTCGTGCGGCGATACATTATGCAAAAGGAGAGCTTAAAATGGGCGAGAAAGTTACCATAGAATCTATCTTAGGTACAACAATGGATGTAGAAGTGGTTGAAGAAACTATCTATGGAGGTTATAAGGCAGTTGTTCCGAGAGTTAGCGGTAGTGCTAATATTATCGGAGTAAATAAATTCTGCTTCGATCCTTCCGACAAACTAAACAATGGATTTATATTTAGATAAAGAATAATGCACTCAATAAAATTTTTATCAGAAGAGGACATCAAGAAAACAGTAACAATGGGAGATACAATAGATATTATATCAGATGTGTTTTCTAAATTGTCAAACGGAGAGTTAGAAATGCCAATACGAAGTGTGACAGACTTTGGAGAAAATGCTGTTTTCTATAAACCTGCTGCTTCAAAGAGCGATGGCGTGATAGGGGTGAAGCTTCTTACACAAGTAAATAGCAACAGAGAACGTCATTTGCCGGTGATACAAGGGTTGATGATGCTCGTTGATTATTTTGATGGGAGATACTTATCGATAATGGATGGTACATATATAACCTCTTTGCGTACAGGTGCTACTTCGGGCTTAGCAACAAAACTCTTATCTAATAAAAATGCTAAGATAGCGGCAATATTTGGTGCTGGGGCGCAAGGTAGAACTCAGCTTTTAGCGATATGTGAAGTTCGTAATATCGAAAAAGTATATATCTTTGACCTAAATGAAGATGCTGTAAATTCGTTTATCAACGAGATGACTCCTCTTGTGAAAGCTAAATTGGTGAGAGGAGGTTCTAAGGAGTGTCTCAAGGAGGTCGATGTTATATGTACAGTTACCACATCCCCTATTCCATTATTCTCTCTCTCGGATTTGAAAAAAGGAGTTCATATAAATGCGATAGGTAGTTTTAAACCTACCATGAATGAAATAGACGGTGAAATAGTGAAATATGCAGAGCTTTATCTTGATCACAAAGAGTCTGTGGTGGCTGAAAGTGGGGATATAATAAATCCTTTGCGAGATGGAACGATTACTGCTTCACATATAAAAGGTGAGATTGGAGATCTCATTAATGGAAAAATTGACGGTAGAAAAGATGCTTCTCAAATAACTCTATTTAAAAGTGTAGGGGTGGCGGTTCAGGATTTGGCAACAGCAAATATGGTTTACCGTAAATCTATTGAAAAAGGATTGGGACAAACGGTAAATCTGTAAAATACTGTTTCCGAAAAATAAATATAACTATGGGATTTTTAGATTTTTTAAAGAAAAAAAGTAACTCGACAGAAGTAAAAGAAGATCTTAACAAAGGTTTGGAGAAGACAAAAGAATCTGTTTTTTCCAAAATAACAAGGGCTGTTGCTGGAAAGAGCAAGGTCGATGATGACCTCCTTGACGATTTGGAAGAGATACTCATATCTGCTGATGTCGGGGTTGAAACTACCGTTAGGATAATACATCGTATTGAGGAACGTGTGGCACGTGACAAATATATAAACACTGCCGAACTAAACTCAATCCTCAAACAAGAGGTTATGGCGCTTTTAAAAGAGGGTAGTCGAGATGATAAAAATCTCGGTTTCAACTTTGAAAAGCAAAATGGGATGCCTTTTGTGTTGATGGTTGTCGGTGTCAATGGTGTCGGAAAAACTACTACCATAGGTAAAATTGCGGCTCAGCTCTCTTCTGCTGGTTTAAATGTTGTGCTTGGTGCTGCCGATACTTTTAGGGCTGCAGCAATAGAACAACTATCTGTTTGGGCGGAGCGTGCCGATGTTAAAATAGTAAAACAAAGCATGGGTTCTGATCCGGCTTCTGTTGCTTATGATACCCTTAAGTCGGCGGTTTCTATGAATGCAGATGTTGTGATTATCGATACTGCAGGTAGGCTACACAATAAGATAAATCTTATGAATGAGCTGACTAAGATTAAAAATGTAATGAAAAAGATAATCCCCGATGCCCCACACGAGGTGATGCTCGTTTTAGATGGTTCGACAGGGCAAAATGCCTTTGAGCAGGCTAAACAATTTACAGCTGCTACTGAAGTTACGGCTCTTGCAATTACAAAATTAGACGGAACGGCAAAGGGAGGGGTAGTGCTTGGCATATCAGATCAATTTAAAATTCCAGTTCGTTTTATAGGTGTCGGAGAGGGAATAAACCATCTTCAGATATTTGATAAAGAAGCCTTTGTAAACGCTCTTTTTGGTGAAAAAATATAGAAATACCTCTCGTTCAGATGAAAAAAATAATAAATGTAATAACTCTTGGGTGTTCTAAAAACTTAGTCGACTCGGAGCAGCTTTTAGCACAACTCTCTAATAGCGGATATAGCGTTGAACACAATTCTAATAACCCTAAAGCACGTGTAGTTGTTATCAATACGTGTGGCTTTATAGGCGATGCAAAAGAAGAATCTATAGATACTATTTTGCGTTATGCTAACTTAAAAGAGAGAGGTGAGATAGATGAGCTATTTGTTATGGGTTGTCTTTCTGAACGTTACAGAGAAGATCTTATTAAAGAAATTAGTGAGGTAGATGACTTTTTTGGTGTCAATAACCTTGAGGATATAGTAAAAAGGTTGGATGGTAAATATAATGCAGAATACCTTTGTCAAAGGGTTGTAACCACTCCAAGTCATTATGCCTATCTTAAAATATCGGAAGGGTGTTCTTGGCAATGTAGCTATTGTGCTATTCCTCTTATTCGTGGTAAACACGTCTCAAAGCCTATTGAAAAGATTGTGGGTGAGGCTGAGATGCTCGTTTCTAAAGGTGTAAAGGAGATAATGCTCATAGCTCAAGATCTTACCTATTACGGGATGGATATATATGGCAAAAGGGAACTTGCAAAATTATTAGAGGCTTTGTGTAAGGTTGAAGGTCTTGAGTGGATAAGACTTCAATATGCTTATCCTGCCCATTTCCCACGAGAAGTTATCGAGGTCATGAAGCGTGAAGCTAAGATATGTAAATATATAGATATTCCTTTTCAGCATATATCTACCAAGATATTAAAATCGATGCGACGAGGAATAAATAAAGAAGAGACTTTAGAGCTAATAAAGTTTTTTAGAGATAGTGTTCCCGGTATTGCAATTCGTACGACCCTTATCGTAGGATATCCAGATGAGAGTGAATACGATTTTCAAGAGTTATGCGAATTTGTTAAAGAGGTCAAATTTGACCGTTTAGGAGCATTCACATATTGCCATGAGGAAGATACTCCTTGTTATAAAGAGATGGTAGATAATATCCCGGAAGAAGAAAAACAAAGACGTTTAGACGTTATTATGACTCTTCAATCTACTATTTCTGCAAATAATAATAAAAAGTTCATAGGCTCAAAGCAGAAAGTCATTATTGATAGGGTAGAGGATGGTTTATATGTCGGGCGTACTCAATATGACTCTGCAGAGGTGGATCAAGAAGTTACGATAAAGAGTAATACGGAACTTGAAGTTGGTAATTTCTATGATGTCACTATCACAGAGGCAGATAATTACGACATTTTTGCAGAATTTTAAATTTTTATTTGTAATTTATAATAAATTATACTACTTTTGCAGAAATGGCGGGGATTAGTGATAATATATTAGAAAGCATACGCAGACGAGTCATTGATATGACAAGAGATATTGTATTGCTAAAAAATGAAAACAAATCACTAAAAAACGAAAACATAGAATTAAAACAAGAACTTAAAGAGCTGAAGATAATAGTCAAACAAGCACGAACAGCAGACGGGCTTACGAAAATGTTATCTAAAAAAAATGCTAAAAAGTGGCTTAATGATATACTTGAAGATATAGAAGATTGTAAAAAGATCATTAATTCATAGCACGATTTTTGTTAAGGTAGTATAATGGATAATAAAGTTGAAGATAAAGAGAGCCAAGAAAGACATAGTGTAACAATACTTGTTAACGGCTCGCATTTGACTTTTAATTTAAATCAATCGAGAGAATCTGTGATGCGAGAAGCGGCAGGAAGATTACAAGAGGTTGAAAATCAGATGAGAAGCAGGAGCAGACTCACTGATGATAGAGATTATTTCCGCTATACCGCAATATTAATTGCCTCACGTCTTGTATCTCTTGAAAGAGAAAAAGACGCAAGTGATAAGCACACAAATGAAGTTCTTGAAGATATTCTAAAGATAGTTCAGGGTTAGAAAATAACTCTTTATACATATAACGTTCTTATAAAAAGAAAATTTATCCCGCATTTATTTTCAAAATTCTGCGAAACTCAACATTAAAAATACCATAGAGTTTGCTTAATTTGCGAAAGAAAGGCCTTAACTGTACTTGTACAGCTTACACTTCGGTGTGACATTGGACTTCTGAAACAAATTGGAGGCTCTACCCATTTCATTAGGGGTTTTCGTCATTATTTGGAAAAAATGTGGGATTTTTTTGTGATATATCGTAAGAAACCAAAAGTTAAAGAAAAAAGGAATATGCAATATTTTAATAAATCTAAAACGGTTTCTAACAACTTTAAAAAGACTAAATTAACCTAATTATTAACAATAAATAAATATTATGAGTGTATTATATATCTCCATTATAGCAATCTTTTGTGCGGGTATAACATCTTTCCTTACTTTTTTATTTGCGAAAAAAAGTACTAAAAAGGAGAAAGAGGCTATCCTAAAAGAGGCTGAAATAGAAGGAGAAATGCTGAAGAAGGAGAAAATGCTTCAGACAAAAGAACGATTTCTATATCTTAAAACGGAACACGATAAAGTGTTGGCGGAGAAAAACCTTAAGATGCAACAATCTGAGGCTCGCCTAAAACAAAAAGAACAAGAAATTGCAAATAAGGCAAATGAGGTCGCTAAAAGCTCTTCTGAGATAGAAAAGCTAAAAGAAAATCTCGCTATTCAAGAGCAAAAGGCTGCTGCTAAGGCGAAAGAATATGAGGCTAAACTTGATGAGCAATTTACTGCTTTAGAGCAAATTAGCAATATGAGTCGTGAAGATGCTAAAAACCAACTTATAGAGTCAGTTAAGGCTGAAGCTTCAGCAGAGGCTATGACTTATGTAAACGAGATGATCGATGAGGCTAAATTATCGGCAGGTAAAGAGGCTAAAAAGATCGTTATCCAATCTATCCAACGTGTTGCAACAGAAGTGGCTCTTGAAAACTCGGTCACTGTCTTCAACATCGAAAGCGATGAGGTTAAGGGGCGTATAATCGGTCGTGAAGGTCGTAATATACGTGCTTTGGAGGCTGCCACAGGTGTGGAAATTGTTGTCGATGACACCCCAGAAGCTATTATCCTTTCAGCCTTCGACCCTGTTCGTAGAGAAATAGCACGTCTTGCTCTTCATCAACTTGTTACTGATGGACGTATCCACCCGGCACGTATAGAAGAGGTCGTAAATAAAGTACAAAAACAAATAGAGGAAGAGATTGTCGAAGTAGGAAAGCGTACTACTATGGACTTAGGCGTACATGGGCTTCATCCAGAGATAATACGTCTTATAGGCAAGATGAAATATCGTTCTTCTTATGGACAAAACTTGCTTCAACACTCACGTGAGGTTGCCAACCTTGCAGGTATTATGGCATCAGAACTTGGTTTAAATTCAAAAGCTGCTCGTAGAGCTGGTTTGCTTCACGATATAGGTAAGGTGCCTGATGATGAGCCAGAATTACCTCACGCAATTATAGGTATGAAATTAGCTGAAAAGCTAAAAGAAAAAGCCGATATCGTAAATGCTATTGGTGCTCACCACGATGAGATAGAGATGACTTCTTTAATATCTCCTATTGTTCAAGTTTGTGATGCTATTTCTGGTGCTCGTCCTGGTGCTCGTAGAGAGGTTGTTGAGTCTTACATAAAGAGGCTTAAAGAAATGGAAGATTTAGCTCTTGCATATCCTGGAGTTCATAAGACTTATGCAATACAAGCAGGTCGTGAGCTTCGTGTAATTGTTGGTAGTGATAAGATTACAGATAATGAGGCAGAGACACTTTCTTTTGATATAGCTAAAAAAATCCAAGATGAAATGACATATCCTGGACAAGTTAAGATTACAGTCATAAGAGAAACAAGGGCAGTCAATTACGCAAAATAGTAAATATATTTATATATAAGAAGGGAGACTTTTATGAGTCTCTCTTCTTATTGTATGAAACAAAAGACAATAGCATTACGTATTAAAATTAACGATTGAGAATGACAATAAAGAACTAAAAATATTGTTATATAATATGTAATTTAGCTTCAAGTAGGACATAAATAATAAAAATGAGACAGTTAAAAATCACCAAATCAATTACAAACAGAGAGAGTGCTTCTTTAGATAAGTATCTCCAAGAGATTGGACGAGAAGAGCTTATCACCGTAGAAGAAGAAGTAGATCTTGCACAGAAAATTCGTAACGGAGACCAAGCGGCTCTTGAAAAGTTGACAAAGGCAAATCTCCGTTTTGTAGTTTCGGTAGCAAAGCAATACCAAAATCAAGGTCTTAGCCTCCCTGACCTTATAAATGAGGGTAACCTTGGGTTGATACGTGCGGCAGAAAAGTTTGATGAGACACGTGGTTTTAAGTTCATCTCTTATGCTGTTTGGTGGATCAGACAGTCTATACTTCAAGCGTTAGCAGAACAATCGAGGATCGTGAGACTTCCTTTAAACCAAGTAGGTTCTTTAAATAAAATAAATAAAGCTTTAGCACGTTTTGAGCAAGAGTATGAGCGTACTCCTTCTCCTGAGGAGCTTGCTAAAGAACTTGATATTCCAAAAGAGAAAATTTCAGATACTCTTCGTGTTTCGGGACGACACGTATCTGTGGATGCTCCTTTTGCTGAGGGTGAAGACAATAGTCTTTTAGACGTATTGGTAAATGGAGATTCGCCAAATGCCGATAAAGGACTTATGAATGAGTCGCTTTGTACAGAAGTAGATAGAGCATTGTCTACCTTGACAGATAGAGAGCGTGATATAGTAAAATATTTCTTTGGTATAGGTTGTACGGAAAAGACGTTAGAGGAGATTGGTGATGAGTTTGACCTTACACGTGAGCGTGTTCGTCAGATAAAAGAAAAAGCGGTACGCAGACTTCGACATACACAAAGGAGTAAACTTCTAAAATCATATCTTGGACAATAGTAATATGAATAAAAGGATATTTTTATCTTTTATAATCTTCCTTATGGGTGCTAATATAGCTTCTGCAAGGGAGATTATTAATATAAATAAGGGTTGGATTATTGGGAAAACCCTTCTTAAGACCGAATATAATAAAAAGGTAGATCTCCCTCATTCTTGGGATAAAGCATATATAGACAAGGAATTAGGGTCTATTGATGGCTCGGTGGGTTATCTTCGTGAGATAAATATCCCAATTGATTGGGAGCAAAAAAGTGTATTTGTGCGTTTTAAAGGTGTTGCTGGTGAGGCTACTCTTTTTGTTAATGGGAAGTATATAGGTAGTCATAACGGTGCTTTTACGGCTTTCACTTTCGACATTAGCCGTAACATAAAATATGGGGCTAAAAACTCGATCTTGTTATCTGTCAATCCAAATACTCAAATTGGTGCTATGCCACTTGGTGGAATAGGTGTGAATTTTGGAGGTATATATCGTGATGTCGAGGTTATAGTGACTGATAAGGAACATATTTCTGTTACTCATTACAGCTCAAATGGCGTTTATATAACAACGAAAGATATTAATGAGGATGAAGCTTTAGTTAGTGTCGATGTGATGCTAAATGGGAATTTTGGCGATAAGCTAAAAGCAAATGTGGTGGTCAAAGATGATCAAGGAACTGTAAATAGCGTAGATGGAGAAACGACTATAACTCAAAATGGTACTGGTTTCATCTCTCTATCTGTACCTATAAAAAACCCTCGTTTATGGGATGGCTTTCACGACCCATTCCTATATACGGCATATGTCACTCTTTATGATGCTAAAGGCGTGGTGTGTGACAAGGTGAATGAAGAGTTTGGTGTGCGTTCTGTATCTATCGATCGTCAAAAAGGATTTTTGCTCAATGGTAAGGAATATCCTATTTATGGAGTTTTGTTAAACCAAGAACGTCCAAGTCGTGGATATGCTCTTACTTATGATGATATGAAAAACGACATATCTATTGTAGAAGAGATCGGTGCTTCGGCAGTGCGTTTTGCCAATGGTGCGCACGATCAGTATGAATATAGCCTTTGTGATAAAAAAGGGATCTTGGTGTGGAGCGACCTTCCTTTTTATGGGAATGAAGTTCTCGGAGGTGTTTCTTTTATTAACTCTTTCGATTTTAAAAATAGTGGTATAATACAACTCAAGGAGATGGTATGGCAGTTGTATAACCATCCATCTATTGCCTTTTGGGGACTCTTTAGCAATTTGGCAGGTAGTGGAGATAATCCATTAGAGTATCTCCAAGAGCTCAATGAAGTTGCTAAGCTCATATCTCCAAACCGCATAACCGTTGGTGTGAGTAATCAAGATGGAGAGGTAAATAAAGTTCCCGATGCTATATCATTTAGCCAATATTTTGGGTGGCGTAAAGGAAGTGTCGAGGATTTAAATATATGGCTCAATTCGTTTAATAAAGGGTGGCAATCTTTAAAACCAGCGTTGGGTGAATATGGTTTTGGTGGTGATGTATATACCTTTTCAGATAACAATAGTGGAGGTAAAATTAGCGATCTTAAATATTCGGAGATGACACAATTACAACATCACCTTAAGAGTGCTAATATGTTGCAAAATAGACCTTATATTTGGGGCTATTTTGTAAATTCACTCTTTGATGACCCTTCTTCCGTAGAGAAAGATATGGGGCTTGTTTCGGCAGATCGAAACCTCAAGAAAGATGCGTTTTACCTATATAAAGCTTTTTGGAATGCCGGTGGAGAATTTATCCATATAGCTGGGAAACGAGATATATACCGTAACTCTCTTCGACAAGATGTTATCGCTATAAGCAATCTTCCATCTGCCGAACTTATAGTAAACGGAAGTGTCATCTCAACGGCTCAAAACATAGGAGGCACTATTGTGTGGTCTTCTGTAAAACTGAAAAAGGGGGAAAACATAATAATTGTCCGATCTGGAACGCAAAAAGATGAAATAAAAATGATCGTTTCTAAAGATATTTAAATATCTTTGCATAGAACACACATATATAATATTGAAAAGATCACTATCCATATTATTCATTGCGGCATCAACTTTCTTGTTGTTTGCTTTTACAATTTTACCTCACCATCATCACGGAGAGATAGCTTGTATCTTAAAACACTGTGTCCAAGAGAATAATGATAATAACGAGTGTGATAAACCTCAAGAAGGCTCTTGCCTTATCGAGACGGGCTATGTAGCATTTCTAAACGATAACGCAACAAGGTGTAATATCTCTTCTTGCTGTGATAACGACCATATCCACTTATTTCCGATGGTCTTTATCTTTTCAGATCTCCTTGCCTCTAATGTCTATTTTCTAAATCAAAACCTTGATTATAAAGAGTATCACTCTTTCTATAAATCTATTTACGTAGGCAATAACCGTAGCTTACGTGCTCCTCCATGCTTTTTCTGTTAATCTATTTCTACAATTTAAACAGACTCAAAGTAATATCTTAAAATTAAAGAAAAATGGAAAAGCATATCCTTGCTTTCTCTATAGTCATGCTCTCATTAATAGGGTGTGGCTTGAGAGGAGCAAATCAAAATACAACAAAAACAGATAAAGAAAAAGCGCATTCTGACGAGATTATATTTACTCCACAGCAGGCAAGTGCCGTTGGGTTAGAGGTGGAAACTCTCGCTCCCAGAATATTTAACCGTGTTATAAAAACAAGTGGACAGATACAGTCTTCACAAGCAGATGAGGCTATTGTTGTCGCCACAGCAAATGGGGTAGTCTCGTTTGTTAACTCCTCTATCGTGGAAGGGTCTCTTGTGAAAAGGGGAGCCTCTGTTGCTGTTATATCGGCTAAGAACTTGCCCGATGGCGATCCTAATACAAAGGTTAGGATTACATATGAAACAGCTTTAAAAGAGCTTAAACGTGCCGAGAAGCTAATTCAAGATAAGATAATATCTACTAAAGAATATGAACAGATACAGCTTCGTCACAAAACAGCATTAACGGCATTTGAGGCACAGTCTTCGAATATTGTTTCTAATGGTGTAACCGTAAGTGCGCCAATTGGTGGGTATGTAAAAAACATATCGGTCTCTAAAGGTGAATATGTGACTGTTGGGCAGCCTATAATGACTATATCTGAAAATAAAAGGGTACAACTTAGGGCTGAGGTATCTGAAAAATATTTCCAAGACCTTAAAGGCGTACATAGTGCCAATTTTAAAATGGCTTATGACGATAATATATACAAGCTATCGGAATTAAATGGTCGTCTATTATCGTTTGGCAAAACCTCGAACGAGAAATCTTTTTTTATACCTATAACCTTTGAGTTCGATAATATAGGCGATATTGTAACAGGGTCTTTTGCTGAGGTGTATCTTCTCTCAACGCCTCAAAAAGATGTCATTTCAATTCCAATCTCGGCATTAACAGAAGAGCAAGGTCTTTATTTTGTTTATCTTCAGATTGACGAGGAGGGTTATAAAAAGCAGGAGGTCACTCTTGGTGATAATAATGGCGAGAGGATACGTATTGTTTCGGGGCTTAAAAGTGGCGATAAAGTAGTTGTGAAAGGCGCATATCAAGTGAAACTTGCCTCTGTCTCGTCTGTCGTTCCCGAAGGACATAACCATAACCATTAAAAACTTCCCTTATGCTTAATAAAATAATAAAATTTTCATTAAACAATCGTGTCGTTGTTCTTGTTGGGGCTATTCTGTTGATGTTTGGAGGTACGTATACTGCCTTAAACATGGATGTAGACGTGTTCCCCGACTTAAATGCACCAACGGTTGTCGTCATGACTGAAGCAAAAGGAATGGCACCGGAAGAGGTTGAACGCATAGTTACTTTTCCTATTGAAACGGCTGTAAATGGGGCTACCGATGTGCGTCGTGTACGTTCTTCCTCAACCACAGGCTTTTCTGTGGTGTGGGTAGAGTTTGATTGGGGCACCGATATATATAGGGCAAGGCAGATAGTATCTGAAAAATTATCTGTTGTCAAAGATGCTTTACCTTCAAATGTGGGAAACCCTACTTTAGGACCACAATCGTCCATATTGGGTGAGGTTATGATAATAGGTCTAACCTCCGATACCACCTCGCTTCAAGATCTTAGAACTCTGGCAGACTGGACAATACGTCCACGTCTCCTTTCCACAGGTGGCGTGGCTCAAGTTACTGTGCTTGGTGGTGAGATAAAGGAATTTCAAATCCTCCTTAATCCCGAAAAGATGAAACATTATGGGATCGCTCTTAATGAGATTGTCGATGTAGTTCAAGATATGAACCGTAATGCTTCAGGTGGTGTTTTATATGAATATGGAAACGAATATATTATTCGTGGTCTCATATCTACAAATAACATAGATGAACTGGGGCATACGGTAGTAAAAAGTGTAGACGATTTTCCTATATTGCTTGAAAATATAGCGGAGGTGAAAATAGGAAATAAAGCACCTAAGTTGGGTGTTGCTTCGAGTCGTGGAAAAGAAGCGGTCCTTATAACTATAACCAAACAACATAGCACCAGTACCATAGATCTTACTGAGAAATTAGATAAGTCTATCTCCGAGTTACAAAAGTCACTGCCTGGTGATGTTAAAGTGTCTACCGATATATTCCGACAAGCTCGCTTTATTGATAATTCTATAAGTAACGTTCAAAAATCGCTTTATGAAGGAGGCATATTTGTTATTATAGTGCTATTTATATTTCTGATGAATGTCAGAACTACCCTTATCTCACTTGTCACTATCCCTCTCTCTTTAGTTGTCTCTATATTAGCACTTAAGCTCATGGGTTTTACCATAAACACGATGAGTCTCGGAGGTATGGCAATCGCCATAGGATCGCTTGTGGATGATGCTATTGTCGATGTGGAAAATGTATTTAAACGACTTCGGGAAAATAGACAAAAGCCAAAGTCGGAACAGAAAAGTCTCAGAATGGTGGTTTTTGAAGCTTCCAAAGAGGTGCGTATGCCTATTTTAAACTCAACGCTTATTATCGTTGCAAGTTTCGTCCCTCTGTTTTTCCTTTCAGGGATGGAGGGGCGTATGTTAGCTCCGTTGGGCATTGCTTTTATAGTGGCTCTTTTTGCCTCTACTATCGTTGCTCTTACTCTAACCCCAGTGCTTTGCAGTTATCTGCTTGGAGGTGATAAAAATGAAACTAAGACATATAAAGAGCCTTATGTTGCTCGTAAGGTGAAGTCTTTATATAAAACAGCTTTGTTGGGGACGCTAAATAATAAAAAGAAGGTGCTTTCATCAACTGGCATTGTCCTTGCCGTTGCTGTAATGTTATTTTTCTCTATGGGACGTAGCTTTCTTCCTCCTTTTAATGAAGGGTCTTTTACAATCAATGTGAGCACTTTGCCTGGAGTGTCGCTTGATGAGTCTAACGAGATAGGACGTATGGCTGAAGATATGTTGCTTTCGATACCAGAAATACAAACTGTGGCTCGTAAAACAGGACGTGCTGAGTTAGATGAGCACGCCTTAGGGGCTAATACTTCGGAGATAGAAGCTCCTTTTGTGCTCGATAAACGTTCTAAGGAAGAGGTGTTGCTTGAGATAAGAAGTAAGTTAAACACCTTGCCAGGTGTGAATATAGAAATAGGACAACCTATCTCTCACCGTATAGATGCTATGTTGTCAGGTACAAAAGCGAACATCGCCATAAAACTATTTGGAACAGATCTAAATAATATGTTTACCATAGGTAATAGTATAAAAACATCCATTAAAGACATAGAAGGCATTGTAGACTTAAATGTAGAGCAACAAGTAGAGCGTCCACAGCTTAAGATAGAACCTAAGAGGGATATGTTGGCAAAATATGGGGTTACGATGCCTCAATTTGCTGAGATAATAAATGTGATGCTTGCCGGAGAGGTGGTCTCACAGGTCTATGATGGCAATAAAGTCTTCGATCTCACTTTAAAGGTAGACGGCAATAGTCGAGAAACAGTGGACGAGATAAAAAGTCTTATTGTAGATGCTAATGGTCGTAAGGTCCCTCTTGAAAATATAGCTTCTATAACTTCATCTGTGGGTCCGAATACCATAAATAGGGAAAATGTAGCTCGTAAAATAGTTATTTCGGCTAATGTGTCGGGACGTGATTTGAAAGGTGTAGTAAATGATATACAAAAGAAAATAAATTCAGATGTTAAGCTTCCGGAAGGCTATCACATCGAATATGGAGGACAGTTTGAGAGTGAACAGGCGGCATCACGCACTTTGCTCATAACCTCTATTTTCTCTATAATGATTATTTTCTTACTCTTGTTTAACGATTTTAGAAGTGTAACACAATCTATTGTGGTGCTTCTCAACTTACCGTTAGCACTTATTGGAGGTGTCTTTGCTATCTTTTTCACAGGTGGGCTTATAAGCATTCCTGCAACGATAGGTTTCATATCGCTTTTTGGCATCGCTACACGTAATGGAATGTTGCTCATCACCCGTTATAACGATCTGCAACGAGAAGGTATGCCTCTTATTGAAAGTGTGTTACATGGATCGTTAGATCGTCTCAACCCGATACTTATGACCGCTCTTTCTTCTGCCCTTGCGCTTATTCCCCTTGCCATAAGCGGAGAACTTCCGGGCAATGAGATACAAAGTCCTATGGCACAGGTCATTTTAGGTGGGCTTTTAACATCAACCTTGCTTAATGGATTTATAATTCCTATTATGTATATATTAACAAATAAGAAAACTAAGCTATCATGAAAAAGATATTATCTATATCCTTAATGCTCATTGCCTCTATATCGTTATATGCGCAAGATAATCTAAAGACGGTGTTAGAGTCGATAGAGGAAAATAACACGACCTTAAAGGCAATGCGTGAGGGCGTTAAGGCTCAAAAATTGGAAAACAGAACAGGCATTTTTTTGCCGAGTCCTGAATTTGAATTTAACTATCTGTGGGGAAGTCCTACTATTATTGGAAATAGAAATGACATAGGGGTAAAACAAACCCTCGACATCCCAACTATTGCAGGTATGAAAAGTAGAGTCGCCAATGGACAAAATGAACTTGTAGAGTTGCAATATAAAGCCGATTGTATAAATATACTTTTGCAGGCTCAACAATATTGTATCGATCTTATCTATAATAATGCTCTTTTGCGTGAGCTCTCTCTGCGAGAGGAATATGCTAATAAGATAGAAGTCTTATATGGTGATAGGTTAAATAGTGGTGATGCTAATATGTTAGAATATAACAAAATAAAGCTTAATCTCTTGTCTTTGAAAGGTGAAATATCTCGTGTTGATGTTGAGAGAACGGCTTTGTTGTCAGAGTTGAAAAGGCTAAACGGTGGGGTAGAGGTGTCCTTAGGCGACTACCAATACCACGAGATCACGATACCTAATAATTTTGATGATTGGTTTGCAAGTGTAGCAGATAAAAGCCCTGTCTTAGGTTATGTGAAACAAGAAGTTGAAGTTAGCAAAAAGCAAGTAACGCTCAGTAAAGGATATGGACTTCCGACCCTTTCAGCTGGTTATATGCGTGAGAAGGTTGTGGGACAAGAGTATCAAGGTGTCTCTTTTGGTATTTCTATTCCACTTTGGGAAAATACTAATCGTGTTAAACAAGCCAAAGCAGCACTCTTGGCTGCCGAGAGCCGTGCCGAAGATAGTAGGCTTCAGTTTTATGGACAATTAGAAAATTTATATCATAAAACCTGTGGGTTGAAGACAATAGCTCTTGGATATAGGTCTGCTTTGAAAGATGTAAATAGCGACACATTGCTTAAAAAAGCATTAGAGGCAGGGGAAATATCTCTTTTAGAATATATGATGGAGATAGGCCTCTATTATGATACTGTAAATAGTGCATTAGAGGCTGAGCGTGACTTCCAAAAGTCATTTGCTGAATTGTCATCTGTCGAAGTCCGCTAAATTAATTACATAATAAAGTCCGCCTAAAATATATTTTAGGCGGACTTGCTTTTATAGTGTTTTTTATGTTAGGTTAGTCACCAAATGAGATACCTACACCACGTGCGGTTTTCATTATGTCACTATCTGGATCAACAAAATTCATACGTCCGATAGCTTCAGTAAGTGGTACGCTAATGATGTCAGGATGATGGTATGCAACCATGCGACCAAACTCTCCATTGTTTACAAGCTCAAAGGCTTTTACCCCAAATTGTGTAGCCAAAACTCGGTCGTAAGCAATAGGAATACCTCCACGTTGAAGGTGTCCTAAGATGGTCTCTCTAATGTCATATTCGAAACCTGCCTCACGGATTTGTTGGCTTAGCTGCATAGCAACACCGCCTAAACGAGCGTTTGTATAACCAACCTCTGTTGCTACTTCAGATGATTTTTTGCCGTCTATTGGGCTTGCTCCTTCGGCAATAACTATGATTGCTGAACCTCTACCTCTACGATATTTAGAATTTATCTTTTCTATTACCGTGTCTATGTCGTAAGGGATTTCAGGGATAAGACATACGTCTGCACCACCTGCAATAGCTGCGTGTAGAGCGATCCAACCAGTATCACGTCCCATAACTTCAAGGATGAATGTACGGTTGTGTGAAGCCGCTGTTGTGACAAGTTTATCTATTGCTTCGGTAGCAATTTGAACAGCTGTTTGGAAACCGAAAGTAAAATCAGTAGCAGAAAGGTCGTTGTCAATAGTCTTTGGTACTCCGACAATGTCAAGTCCTTTTTCAAAAAGTTGTTGCGATAACCTTTGTGATCCGTCACCACCGATGCTTATAACACCATCGATATTCATCAATTGGATCTTACGTATCATCTCGTCAGAACGATCGATGTATTCCCATTTACCTGTCTTTTTATCTAATACAGGCCATGCAAATGGACCCCCCTTATTTGTTGTTTCAATAATTGTACCTCCTTGGTAGTGGATACCTTTAACCGCTTCTTGGTCAAGAAGTTTAATCTCAGTAGGCTCCCATAATATACCATTGTATGCCTGAATACTACCAAGTATCTCTACCTCCTCTTTCTCTTGGGCTGCACGTTTTACTATGCCTCGAATAACAGCATTAAGTCCGGGACAGTCACCTCCACTGGTAGAAACTAAAAATCTTTTCATATGATTTGTATTGTTTATAAATTTTGTCTTTGAATATTGTATAAAATGATTTAACAATAATTGTTGCAAAGTTACAAAACAATAATTTTATAACCTAAAGTTAAATAACATTTTTTTGGGATGGAAATATATAATTGTTATAGATAGAAGCGACCTTTGAATAGGAATGAACCTATTATTTTCTTATTATCATATTCTATAATTCCAGATACGAGGTATTTATTACCACTAAGATGTGCTATTTTTATATGTCCTATTTTATATTGTTTTACATACTCTTTCTCTAAAAGAAGTCCTATTTGACCGTTTGAAGCTCCTTTGTTAAGCTCGTTTATGCTGCCGTTCCAAACTACATAATCACCTTTGTTTATGCAATTGCTTTGACATAGGAAAGAGATATAAACGCCAGAACGATTTATGGTGATGGTGTGATTACTTCCAAAAAAATGTGGTGCTAACTTTTCTGGATAGCTCCATGTGATACCTGAATTTTCGCTTTTACACATAAAAGCGTTGTTATGAGTGTCTGTTAAGATGAGATATAAAATGCCTTTTCTATCGATTGTCATAGATCCATCTTGAAAACTTAAGATGTTGTCTGATATTGATATTTTAGGGTAATTCCACGAAATGCCACCATTAGGACTTTCGATGCACATGATAACACCTTTATTAAAACGATTGTCTATATAGAAAGCTCTTGTAACTCTATCGTCCGCAACAATATTGATAATTCTATTTTTAGAGGTGAAATATTTGTCTATATCTTTTAATCCTTTATTTGCAATTAGTAGTTTGTCATATATATAACTCATAAAAGGTGCGTTATAGCTATATATAAATAAAGGATACCTCTCGCTTCCTTTACGTAAAGTAGGGGTTACAGAACTGCTAAAGGAAGATTGAAAATTTTTACAGTTTGTTAACGTATCTGAAGCTAAAAGTTGTAGTTTACTCTTTATGGTAGAGACATATATCGTAGAGTCTTGATCGTCAGAGCCATAAAAGACATTTATTCTTTTATTTAAAGTCATAGTAGACAACCAACCTATATTTTTATCTTTCAGTTCTATTAATATCCTACTATCCGTGCTTCTTAGAGGTATACTATCTTTCTTTGCTTTATAATTATCTTGGGCAAAGGAGGCATAGAACGAGGTTATAAGTATGATTATAAATAAGAGTTTCCGTATCATTATGCTTGCTTTTTAGAATTATAGAACATTACCAAAATAGATAATACACTTATTAATGAGAAAAATATGATGTTTCTATTTCTATTGCTTACATGAATTTGTTTTTCTATATCTTTAGATGAATCTATTTTGATAATGTCATTGAAGTTGCGTTTTGCCAATATCGTTCCATCTTTCATCAAAACAATGCCTTTATCTGCCCTTAGGAGAGATTTTAAGGTCGTTTCATCTAAATTAAAGATATGTGTGTCGAAGTAATATTTGTTTAATATGAGGTTTTTAGCTTGAGCTATATCGCTACTGGTGAGTATTACACAGTCGAAATAATCGTCTATTGCGTCTAATTTTTTATAGTCTGATGCAGATAACCTATCCATAGTTGGGTCTATTACAAATAGAGTATATCCCGCTTTTCCTAATATAGAATCTGTGACAATACGACCTTCTTTATTTGTTATATCAAATGAAGAGATAGGTGGAGTATATCCTTTAGAGATGAGTTTATAGTTGCTATTTACAAATTCCCATTGTGTGGTGTCTTGCCATGAGGTGTCTTCGGTTGTAAAATTTTTCTCTTCGCCCGTTGCTATGTTACGATATGTGAGTATCGTTTCATACACGTCTTTAGGTGCTCCATTAGGAATTGTAGTGGCTTTTTCGATATTAACACCTATACCATAGGGAAGAAAATCTAAATTCGTAACAAAGAAATAAGAATATAAAGGCGTTACAAAGGCAAGTATAACCGAGAGAATGAGTGAAATTCTTTTGTTTTGTGTTAATTTGTTTGTCTCTCCTTCTCTTCCATATTTATATAGATATAACGCTATGGTAAAGAAGATTATGTTTTTTATGAGCGTCTCAGCATTTGATAATTTTACGGCATCACCAAAACAACCACAATCGTTAACGGGATTTGCTATTGTGATATATATTGTCAGTAATAGAAAGAAACTCATGAAAATAAGACTCATAAGGTAAGTGAGCTTTGGTAAGAGCTTCATGAGTAGTAGTACCCCTATCAGAAATTCGATAGCACATAGTGCAAGGGCAAAAAAAGGAGCTGACGGAACAAGAAAATCTAAATTGAAAGCATATATATATTCTTCAATTTTTATTGCACTGCCCATATAGTCAACACTCTTTACGTATCCGGAAAAGAGAAAGAGTATTGCCAATATTATTCTTGAAAAGGTTATTGCGTAGGAGTTCCTAATGTTTTTTATATCCATATATTCCTATTTTTTTATAGTTTTTAAATCCACCGACCGTCTCACCATCTGACATAAAACGCCCTTCTATAAATTTTAGTATTCTATACTTAAGTCCAAAGATCTTTTTGTTTTCTATCCTCGCTCCTTCAAAGCGAATATATTTGCCCCACGAGAAGTGATTAATTCGATCTTCCATAGCTTTAGGATGGGAGTGTCGAAGCAAAGGAAAGTAATTTAGGTTCCCATAGTCGTGCAGCTTATTAACATCGGGATTTGCAGTGCAAACTGCCGTATATACAATGTTTTGGTGTTCTATTTTTCCTGCCATAGCACGAGGATCACGAGCCCAACCATAGTGGAACATAGTAGCGTTTAGGAGTATGCAGTGTAACTTGCGTGTTCCCTCTTTTACATAATAGTCTTTACCGTCAAAATCGGGGATGTAGCGAAACGACTGAGCATCTTTCCACGAGTGTATGCCCGGTTTGTTACGTATGATACGTATCTCACGAGGATATCCAAAATGACGAGCATCGATATAATGTTGGTAGTCGCCATATATATGTATATAGTTAAAGATGAAGCCTTCAACACGCTCATCTTTGAGATATTTTTCACACGCTGTGCGAACTACTTCCTTTCCATCTTCATGGAATACTTCGTCCGATTGTATATAAAAAGCCCAATCTCCAGAACACGCTTTTAGGGCTAAGTCTGTTTGTTGAGCGAAAATAGTGCCTCTTTTGTTAAAGGTCTTGGTGTCCCAAGTAGACTTTATGACTTTTACCTTTGGTGATTTTATAGTTTCTAATAATTCGTCTGTCTTATCATCGCTGTCTCCTGCGACAATGATAAATTCATCCACAATGTCAATTATCGAATTTACACATTCGACAATCGGAAAGTCATATTTTACGGCATTTTTTATAAAAGTGAAGCCACTAATTTTCATATATCAATAGATTATTGGTTTACAATAAGTAGGAAACTGTTTCTGAATATAGAGTCAGAAACCTATCACCTACAAAGATAGGCTTTTTATGAGACATTCCCGAAAAAAAAGAGTACTTTTGTCTTTACTATGAAAAGATGTATTGTCATAACTCAAGAGCAGATCACTCTATCAGAGATAGATCCGATTGCTGAAATTATAGATGACGGATGTTGGAGAGTTCATATACGCAAGCCTCATGCCGACAAGGATGCCTTACGTTCTTTTTTAGATGTTTTGTGTAATAGGGTAGACCCTAAAAAGTTGTCTATGCACTATTATCACGATATTGCTCTCGAATATGGATTTGGAGGCGTGCATGGAAAAAGCCAAGAACAAGATGTCCTAAAAAGCATCTCTTGTCATTCTATAAAAGAGGTTGAGGAGAATAATGGGGTAGTGGATTACCTTTTTATAAGCCCTATCTTTGACAGTATATCTAAACTTGGGTATAAGGCAGCGATAGATATAAGTGAGATTGGTGCTTTGTTGAAAGATGAAAACTACGCTTCTCAAATTGTAGCTCTTGGAGGTGTGGAAGTCTCAAATTTGCATATCCTCGATAAGGCTGGTTTTCAAAATATAGCTCTTCTTGGTTGTGTGTGGCGAGATAAAGAGTGTAAAGCATCGTATAACTTTAAACAGGTGATAGAAAAATGGAAATAACGAAACTTCAATATATTTCAGATGGTGACCTTGTCTCAATAGAACAATACTTAAAGGGTGGAGGTCGTTGGGTGCAACTTCGTATGAAAAACAAATCGCCAGAAGAAATTGTCAAAACAGGAATTGCCGTGCGTGAACTCTCTCATAAATATGGAGCTACATATATACTAAACGACAATCCTATGTTAGCCCATCTTTCAGGTGCCGATGGGGTTCATCTTGGTAAGAGCGACGGGACAACAACGGCTGCACGTATGATATTGGGCGACAACAAAATTATTGGGCGCACAGCACATACTATTGAAGATATAGTAGAGATTACAAAATCGAAAGTTGACTATATAGGAGTTGGAGCATTGCGTGAGACAGCTACAAAGTCTAATATAGCAGGTGTGTTAGGCTATGAAGGTTATCGTGATATCATTAAAGCGTTGCCGCTGAATATACCTCCAATTATAGCTATTGGTGGCGTGGTTCTCGAAGATATACATCCATTATTCGAGATAGGCGTATATGGTATCGCTGTTTCTGCACTTATAAGTAAATCGACAGATATAAAACAAACGACAATAAACATATGCAACGAGCTTAGATAGATTATTTATGATATAATAATTTTAGTAGCTATTTTTAATATATCTTCTATTCGAGCAAAGGTTTTGCGTGAGTTACTCACCGAGCCTTTGCTTTTATTTTCCCCAACAAGGACACATCCTAAAGTATCATTACAAGTATTGCCACAATGTATCCTTACACCGCTAAAATTTGGCACGTCTATAAGTAATGGCAGGTTACGCTTGAAACGTTGCGAAAGGTTCCAGATGAGCTTATATTCACCTTTAGGGATGGCTGTCGATCCATATACTTTAACACCATCTTCTCGGACTCTATTTTCAAGCGTGTCGCATAGATATACTCCGTCACCATAGAGTTTTCCTATGGTATACTCTTTTTCAAAAGCTATTCTTTTAGTTTTAATA
>JAVVUK010000001.1:42632-70160 GCA_036653215.1 Rikenellaceae bacterium | reverse complement strand
ATGGGAGGTATAGAAGCTATTGCTAAGATAAAAGCGATAAGCAAAGATATACCCATTGTTGTTTTAACAGCATTTGCCTATGATAACGATAGAAGAATTGCTATGGAGGCTGGGGCTTGCGATTATATGACAAAACCTATCCATAGAGATAAACTCATAGCGATAGTAGAGAAATATATTCAGTGATGATTACCTTTTAACTAAAGTTATCTCTCCGTCTTCCATAACGGCATAATAAGGATCGCTTATCCATTCTCCTAAGATGATGAGCGATCCTTTATGTTTTCTTTCTAAAGGATGTTTTATAGGAGTGTGAAAATGTCCGAAGATGAAGTAGTCTATATCTTCTTTAACATTGTCTATATATCTTAAAAGAGCGTTATTTGTAGGATTGAAGGTGTGAGGCTCTTTGCCTCGTTTGTTATTCATGTTGTTGCGACTCCAGTTGTTCCCCCACGCTATAAACCCATCTGGATGAAACAGCTTTTCACATAAATAGTAGCTTATCTTACTTGCAAAAAGAGCGTGCATAATGCGAGCTGTTATTCGACGATCGAGACCTAACATATGTCCATGCCCCACCATCAACTTTTTACCTTGAAGTTCTAAAATTTCAGGTTCGTGGTAGTGGATTGTCATGCCTATCTCTTTTGATAGGTAGTCACGTGTCCACGAATCGTGGTTTCCGTGAAAGAAATGAACTTCTATGCCTTTGTGTGTGAGTTCTTGTAGCTTTGCCAATATACGAGAATAACCTTTGGGAATGGTGTATTTATATTCAAACCAAAAGTCGAATGTGTCACCAAGAAGATATAGAGCTTCGCCATTTTGAGATACCATATCAAGCCAGTCTATAAAACTATTCTCAAGTTTTTCCGCTTGGAAGCGATCTTCCAATACGCCTATATGTATATCAGAGGCAAAGAATATTTTCATTTCTTAGTTTGTTAGGCTGTTAATCTTGTTCGTTAAATCTGTACCCCAAATGTTTTTACCGGCGATGTTCCCTTCTCTGTCTATCAAGAAGTTAGCTGGCATGGTAGAGATGTTATAGTTGCGAGCAACAGTTGAATATGCGCCTTGAGGATCACGAACGCTAATCCAAGGGATGGCTTGTGATATTACAGCACCAATCCATTCGGCTTTATTTTCATCAAGAGATACTTGGTATATCTCAAACCCTTTGTCTTTTGTTTGTTCATATATCTGACGCATCTCAGCATTTATAGCCCCATAGTTTGGTATTGTATAACTCCAAAAAGATAATAACACAACTTTCCCTTTTAGATCGCTAAGTTTAAACGCACGTCCATAGATGTCTCGAAGTTCAATTTCTGGGAGTCCATTTGTCTCACGGTTCATTATAGAGTTACGTATCATCTCGTCCAAAGAATTGCGGTTTTCTTGTTCTTTAATATCACGGCTCATGGCGTGCACATATTTAGAATTAGGATACTTTTCCGTTAGTGAGTCGTTAACTAATTTAAAGTAAAGAATATCGTTTTTATCTCCAAAAACAGTTATTCCATTTGGCATACGTTGATATAATGTAACAAGCGAGACCAAAGAACTTGGATTTTTTATTATAAAATCTATATTTCCTTGTTTATGCTTAATATAAGTTTTTGTTATATTTGTCAATAGATTTTCTTTAAGGGCGATAGAGTCGGTGTCGTTATATGCTCTATATAGGGAGTCTATGGTGTGTGAGGCTTTTAAAAGAGAACTATTTATATCTTTTAATTGTGACGAACCGATAGATCCTTCAACGGTATAGTTCTTAGATAGGTTTATCACCGAGACAATTTCTATTTTTTCTTTAGGCTCCACAAGAAGAGTTATATAGTCGTCTCCATTGCGTAGGTTTAGAAATACAGGAAGTTTATCTTTGCCAAATTTGTATGTTGTGCTAAATTTTCCTTTACTGTCTATTTTTATAGAGTCTATAAATAACACATCATTGCCACTTATCTCTTCAAGAATTATGGTCTGATCTTTAAGATCACATATCGTTCCTTTTATTGTTGCTTTGTTCCCCGAACAGCTTGTTAAGGTCGATATAATCAATATCGTTATTATTGATAAGGTATTTCTCATTGGTTTAATTTTATTTTAGCTGCAAAGATAGGCATTTTTTGATAAGCTTCTAACCTTAATTAAATAAATTTGCTAACATCTAAAAAAAGGACTACCTTTGCAAAACGTCTTGAGCATACGAAAAATTGTTTTTAGTATGTTCTAACGTTAAAAAACATTGTCTACAAAAAAGAACAGGAGTGCCGAAATGAATAAAGTACGGATTTTATACGTGTGTCAGAAGATGAACCCCTATCTTACCGAAGATAGAGAATCTCTTATTTGCAGAAATCTTCCACAAGAGGTGCAAAAAGCAGATAGAGAGATTAGAACTTTTATGCCACGCTTTGGTTGTATTAACGAAAGGCGTAACCAACTTCATGAGGTGATAAGACTCTCAGGTATGAACATTGTCATTAACGATTGTGACCACCAACTGATAATTAAAGTTGCATCAATCCCGGCTGCTCGAATGCAGGTCTATTTTATAGATAATGAGGATTATTTTCAACGTAAAAAGACTCTTTATGAAGAGCCTGGCAAAATGTTTGAAGATAACGATGAGAGGGCTATATTTTTTGCTCGTGGTGTTGTCGAAACGGTAACAAAACTACAATGGCAACCAGACATAGTGCATTGTCACGATTGGTTTACTGCAATGATGCCTCTTTACGTAAAAGATATAAAGAAAAACGAACCACTATTTGAAAACAGTAAAGTTGTAATGTCGCTTTATGGCGATGGCTTTAAAGGTGAATTAGATTTAGGGTTTCGTCGTAAGATAGAAGCCGAAGGTTGTAAACCAAAAAACATGGAACTCCTTGAAAAACCTACTTATGTAAATCTTATCAAATTTGCAATGCAACATATAGACGGAATTGTCGTTACAAGTGATAAGGTGGACAAGGAGATTATCGACTATGCTAAGGAAAATGGCGTAGAGGTATTGGAGGTGTTCTCTGAAGAAGACTACACAACAGCATACACAGAATTTTATGATAAAATACTTCAAAAATAGTAAATCGCTAATATTTCTACTTTCTATTTCGATGTTGTCTTGTACCACAGTAGACGACAATTTGGGTTCAGAACTTGTTCCGCCTAACGACAAGATGAAAATCGTTACAGATGTTGTTGATAATGGGTTTGAGATACGTTCTGTTAAGGTAGATTCTCTGCTTTCCGATATTTCGGAGAGCTATTATCTCGGTTCTTCCGTTTTCCCATATATGGGGCGTTTAGATGCTTCTTTTGTCGCTCAGATCTCTTCTGGAGACCTTCCTGAAGGTGGCGTTTTCCCTAAAGATTTAGTCGTGGACTCTGCTTTCATGATACTTGGTCAGAATGGATATTCCGGTCTTGAAAACTATGACCTTACTTTGAGCGTTTATGAGTTGAATAAGAAATTGCCATATCCTAAAGATTCTTCTTATTACACCAATTTC
The DNA here is from genome assembly GCA_036653215.1 of Rikenellaceae bacterium. GTDB lineage: Bacteria > Bacteroidota > Bacteroidia > Bacteroidales > Rikenellaceae > JADFUS01. The sequence continues at coordinate 66,639 of JAVVUK010000001.1, read as the reverse complement.
CCCATAAAAGATTATATCCCTGCTGCTCCATACTTAGTTACTACGGTGACGAGCTCAAAAAGCATATATATGAGACTTGACCCTGCATCAGTGGTGAAATATATGAAAACCACAAAAGAGCAAAATGAAAAGCTTGATCTTTTTCATGATGCTTTCTTTGGCTATTATTTTCATACCACATCCACATTTGGTGAGGGAGTGTTGTTTAATATAAACCCTTCTTCAAGTGGAATAAAAATCTATTATCGAGACTCTCAAAGCTCAACAAAAGTGAAAACATATACTTTGTCTTTTGCTCACCTTATTGATAATCAAGCTACTGGGAGTAAAGATATTGTTGGTGAGGGATTTGGATTTTTTGAGAGAGACTATTCGTATATAGACCCTTCATTAGAGTTCGACCCTACTTCAACGGAGAAGACTTACGTAATGGGTAATGTAGGGTTAATTACAGAAATTACAATTCCAAGCGAGTTTATTGAAAAGATACATAACACAATGGATGATGATATTGGAAGTGTGGTTGGAGTGTTACGTGCTGAACTTACAGTGCCTATCGCAAATCATTCAATAGTGGCGATGAATAACTCTATTCCCAACTTAGCTCTATATTATGATTATCAAAGTTTTAATTTTATGCCTGGTTATAATATGAGTAATCAATCTGATATAGGTGGAGCTTTGAATAGAGCTAAAGGCGAGTATTCGTTTAATATAACTGCTTATCTGCAAGACCTAATCACAAATAAAAGCAAGGATTTTACTCTTCAAATTGCGCCAACTGTATATAATATGTTTACATTTCAAGGCACAGAGTTAGCAAATACTGCAAAGCGTCCTATTAGGCTTACAATAACCTATACGACAAATAAATAATTATAAGTAGAAGGAAATGACAAAAAATCTCGTTATAGTGGAGTCACCTGCCAAGGCGAAGACAATAGAGAAGATATTAGGGGCAGAATATACCGTAAAATCGAGTTTCGGACATATAAGAGACCTTCCTAAAAAAGGACTAGGGATAGCAATAGACGATGATTTTACTCCTGATTATGAGGTGATGCCAGATAAAAAAGGGGTTGTCGCAGATCTTAAGAAAATGACTAAAGAGGCAGATAAAGTGTGGCTTGCCTCCGATGAAGATAGGGAGGGAGAGGCAATAGCATGGCACTTAAGTGAGGTGTTAGGCCTTGACGATAAGAGTTTAAATAGGATTGTGTTTCACGAAATAACAGCTTCGGCAATAAAAAATGCAATAGCAAATCCGAGAACGATAAATATAGAATTAGTCCAAGCACAACAAGCCCGTCGAATATTAGACAGGCTTGTTGGTTTTGAACTCTCGCCGGTGTTGTGGCGTAAAGTTAAACCGTCGCTTTCTGCTGGTCGTGTGCAGTCTGTTGCTGTTCGTTTAGTTGTCGATAGAGAACGTGAGATAATAGCCTTTACCGCAAGTAGCTATTGGCGTTTAACAGCAACGTTTGTTATCAAAAAAGACGATAAAACACACGAAATAAAAACAGAATTGTCGAAACGCTTTGACACAAAACAAGAGGCTATGGCGTTCCTTATGGGATGTCGTGATTATGCTTTTTCTATTGTATCTATTGATAAGAAAGAAAGTAAAAAATCTCCTTACGCTCCTTTTACTACCTCTACACTTCAGCAAGAGGCAAGTCGTAAATTAGGGTTGCCTGTAAGTCAGACTATGCGTGTGGCGCAGAGCCTTTATGAGTCTGGTCTTATAACATATATGCGTACTGACTCTACAAACCTATCCAAAGATGCCATAACAGCTATAAATAGTGTTGTAGGTGGCAGATATGGCAAAGAATATATCAAAAATAGGGCTTATACGACTAAGACTAAAGGTGCTCAAGAGGCGCATGAGGCTATTCGTCCTACATACATGGACAAAGATAACATAACAGGTAATAAGTCGGAGATAAAGTTATATAACCTTATTTGGCGTAGGGCTGTGGCTTCGCAAATGTCGGATGCCATTATTGAACGTACGACAATTCAAATTTCAACACCTTCCGATGGACTTCTATTTGTCGCTAAGGGTGAGGTTGTTGTGTTTGACGGTTTTTTGAGGGTTTATGATGCGAACGATAAAGATACGCTTCTTCCGGCTGTTAATGTTGGAGATATGCTCTCTGTTGTGGAGATGGAGGCTCAGGAACGTTTCGATCAACGTCCTTCAAGATATTCGGAAGCCTCTTTGGTTCATCAATTAGAAGAACTCGGCATTGGTCGTCCATCAACTTATGCTCCTACAATATCTACAATTGTAAATCGTGGATATGTAGTTAAAGAAGATAGAGACGGGGTGAAACGTGACTTTGACGTGTTGATGCTTAAAGGTAAAGACATAATCGAAGAACGTAGGCAGGAGACAACTGGAGCTGAAAAATCAAAGCTCTTTCCAACAGACATAGGAATTATAGTAACAGATTTCTTAAAGAAAAATTTCAAATCTATATTAGATTATAACTTTACAGCATCTGTAGAAAAGCAGTTTGATGATATTGCAGATGGCGATATGGCTTGGCAGAAGATGTTAAAAGATTTTTACAATTCTTTCCACCCTTCTGTTGCAGAGGCTATGAGTGAAGAACAAGGGTTTGCCTCTTCCGAAGTGCGTCAACTTGGCACAGATCCTAAAACAGGGCTTAATGTATATGCTCGTATGGGACGTTTCGGTGCTGTGGTTCAGCTTGGTGAGACGAGTGATGATAAAGATAAAAAACCTCAGTATGCTACTTTAGATAAGAGTATGCTTCTTGAGACCGTAACTTTAAACGAGGCTTTAGATCTTCTTAAAATGCCACGTGAGTTAGGGCTTTTTGAGGATGCTAAGGTCGTCATTGGAATAGGTCGTTTTGGTCCTTATGTGCGTCATGACAGCAAATTTACCTCTATACCTAAGGAGTTCGATCCATATAAAATTACTCTTGAAGAGTCGATACAACTTATTGAAGAAAAGAGGGTTAGAGATAGTCAAAAAGTGGCTCGTACATTCCCTGAAGACGAAAAGCTACAAATACATAATGGACGTTGGGGTGCCTATATCAACTATGATGGCGATAACTATAAAGCAGAAAAAGGCGTTAAGGAGAAGCTTCTTGAGATGACCTTTGAGGAGGTTATGGAGATTGTGAAAAAAGAAACTCCTACAAGAAAAGCCAAATCTTCGGTAAAGAGTGCTTCTAAGGCTGCTCCAAAGAAGAAAAGCCCTTTGAAGACAGTGAGAACGGCAAAGGCTGTAAAAAAGAGCCCTGTAAAAAAGAGTGCTACCAAAAAATAGGGATCTAACAAAAATGGAATTTCAAGTTTACGAATTGCCATCTGGCATAAGATGTATCATGCGTCGTGTAAAATCGGCTGTTGTTTATTCTTCTCTTACCGTCAATGTGGGAACACGTGATGAGAAAGAGGATGAGCATGGTGTTGCGCATCTTATCGAACATCTGATGTTTAAAGGCACTGAGAGACGAAAAATATATCATATAAATTCGCTTTTAGACAATGTAGGTGGTGAACTTAATGCTTATACATCTAAAGAAGAGACTGTTGTCCATAGCACGGTCCTAAAAAAAGATTTTGTCAAGGCGGTAGATCTTATATCAGATATTATTTTCCATTCTACATATCCAGAAAAGGAGTTTTCAAAAGAGATAGGTGTCATTATTGATGAGATAAATGCTTATCGTGATTCTCCCTCAGATCTGATATTTGATGATTTTGAGGATCTTGTATTTGCAGGATCATCGCTTGGACGTAATATACTTGGGACAAAACAAAGGTTACATAAATGTACAAGGGAGGGTGTCGTTAATTTTATAGAGAGCAACTATGCGACAGATAAAATGGTATTTGCCGTTGTTGGAAACATCTCGTTTGACAGGTTTAAAACCTTATGCGATAAATATCTTGGCGATGTTCCAAAACGTAGTTGTAGTGCTGTTAGGGTCCTTCCTCCGGAATATATTCCAACAGATAAAACTATTGATAAACATACTTTTCAGACTCATTCCATAATCGGCAGTAGGGCTCCAAGTTTTTGTGATAAAAAGCGTATTCCTCTTACTCTTCTGCTCAACATTTTAGGAGGGTCGAGTGCCAATAGTCGTCTATCGTTGGTCTTAAGAGAAAAATATGGGTTGACATATAATGTAGAGTCCAATTTAACAACATATCAAGATACAGGGCTGTGGTCTATATATTTTAGTGCTGATGCTGCAAATGTGGCTAAATGTCGTGATTTGATACGTCAAGAATTAGATGTTATGATGAGGAGTAAACTAACGAGAATACAGCTTCATACGGCACAAAGACAGCTCATAGGTCAGATGACAATATCTTCGGAGAGTGGTGAAAACTATATGCTTAGTGCGGCACGTAGCTTTATGCTTTATGGCACTGTGCAGTCTAATGAAGAAATTGCAAATACAATTAATTCTATTACCGCAGATGAGGTTCTATCCGTTGCTAATGAGTTTTTTAGGGAGGAAAACCTATCTACTTTAACATATAGATAATGAAGTTAGTAGACCGAGAACTTGATAAATATATACGCAATTACAGCTCTTCGGAGAGTGAGGTGTTGCAAGAGTTAGACAGAGAGACAAATTTACATTCTCTTCAACCTCGTATGTTATCGGGACATATACAAGGACTTATCTTAAAAATGATAATCTCTATGTGTTCCCCAAGACGTGTCTTAGAAATAGGTACATTTACCGGTTATTCTGCCATAGCTATGGCAATGGCTCTTAAGAGTGGAGCTACCCTCCATACTATCGATATAAACGATGAAATTTCAGACCTTCCACGTCGCTTTATTAAAAAAGCAAATGTTGAAGATAGGGTAGTGCAACATATAGGTTCAGCACTCGATATAGTGCCTACTTTGGGCGAGGTGTTCGACGTGGTGTTTATCGATGGGGATAAGAGAGAATATATGGAATATTACAATATGTTATTCGACTGTGGAGCGGTGGCTGCTGGTTCTATAATCTTAGCAGATAACGTATTGTGGGATGGAAAAGTGGTAGAGGAGTCTTCTAAAAATCTTAAAGACGCATATACGCAAGGGATACTCTCTTTTAATGAATATGTGCGTCACGATAATAGAGTAGAGGTGGTTATAATGCCTTTTAGAGATGGTATGAGTATTATAAAAGTTATAAAAGTTATAAAAAATGAAGAAACATTTACTGAAAAATGATTTAACAACATTCTTGTTAAGGATTGCTATTTTATATGTAGCCCTTGTTATCTGCCGAGTTGTATTTTTCCTTTTAAATAGTCCCTCATTTGGAGATATATCCATGGTGGAAATCCCAAAAATTATATGGGGCTCTTTCCTATTTGACTCGGCTTCTATATTTTATGTAAACTCCATTTTTCTACTATTCTCTCTTCTTCCGCTTCGTATGCGTGAAAAGAGGTGGTATCAAGATGGTCTTTTTTACATATATATGGTTATAAATACGATAATCATTTTATTAAATTTATCAGATGCCATATATTACCGCTATGTAAGTAAAAGATTTACGGCAGAGGAGTTCTACTTTACACAAAATGATAATACGGGAGATGTCATATTAAAAACGCTCTTAGAATATTGGTATCTCGCTGTTCTTTTTGTCCTTATGGTGTGGGCGTTGTCGTGGTATTATAAATATATAGTTCCCTATCACAAAAGCACGTTTAGAAAATATTATCTTACAAATGCTATTATCTTGCTTTTAATGTCTGTGGTTACTGTTGCAGCGATACGAGGAGGACTTCGTGGTGTGCGTCCCTTGACTATAAATCAATCGAACTTATATGTCAACTCGACAAAGAAAGCGGCTCTTGTTTTGAGTAATCCTTTTTGTGTGATACGTACGCTGGGATATAAAAATTTTCAGCCAAGGGTGTTTATGGATGATGCTATTGTAGATAGTCTATATACGCCTCTTCACTATCCTAAAGATTTGAAATATAACCTCAAAGGACGTAACGTCGTGTTTTTCACTCTTGAAAGTTTCTCTCGTGAAAATTCGGCATTTTTAAATTCCGACTTTTTTAAGGAGGGTGAAGAGGGTTATATGCCGTTCTTAGACTCTTTGATGAGACGCTCTTATGTATTTACAGATGCTTTCATGTCGGGACACCGACGTTCTATTGATGCTCTACCTGCAAATTTGGCTTCTATACCGTCACCATACCAATCGTTTATTCTTCTTCCGCAGGCTATGTCTACTATAAATGGGTTGCCTAAGATACTTGCCGATTTAGGATATAGCACTTCTTTCTTCAATGGTTCGGAGCGTGGATCTATGGGTTTCGATTCGTTTGTGAAACAGATAGGTGTTAAAAATGTATATACACGAGAAGATTTTGAGAAAGAGTGGGGATATGATGAGTTCGATGGCACATGGGGGATTTGGGACGAGCCGTTTTTGCAATATATGGCTCAAAAGATAGATAAAGAAAAAGAACCTTTCTTTGCAAGCGTATTTACAATATCATCTCATCACCCTTTTAAGACACCTGAGATATATGATAGCGTGTTGCCAAAAGGAAAGACAGTGATACAGAGGCCTGTGGCTTATACAGACTATTCGCTAAGGCGATTTTTTGATTATGCCAAGAGCCGCCCATGGTTTAACAATACCATATTTGTGTTTGCGAGTGATCATTGTGCGACAGAAAATAACGACCCAAGAACGAATTATCCTCCTCTAAATACGCAAATCGTGATGTTTATATATACTCCAGATGAGGCAGTTAAAGGATATGATACACGTACAGCACAGCAGGTGGACTTGATGCCTACTTTGCTTGGTATTTTAGGTAATGAAAAGCCTTACTTCGCTTTCGGCACCGATGTGATTAACGAGCCAAAGCGTGAAAGGGGAGTTGTAAATGTTATACATGACTTGTGTTACTTCACAACCGATAGCTTAGTCCTTATCTATAATGATGAGAAAGATATAGTAAATGGTGTATTTAGGCGTGATGATCCGTTTAGAAAGGTTAACGTATACGATCCTAAAAGCTCTGTTCATAGAGATATGCAGACTTACATTAAGGCTTACATACAATGTTACGGCAGACACATAACCAAGATGGATTACGTGAATTCGGGAAGGTGACTTTAGCCATCCATCTTTAGAGGCAAACTCCATTCATTTGAATATATATAAATTATTAAAATATATAAATATGAAAATTAAAATATGTCTTGTCGTGTTTTTATCTGTTGTATGCTTAAATGCGTTGCAGGCACAAAAAAGATCGATAGATACTTTATCTATCCTTTCGTTTAACGATTTTCATGGAGCTTTTGCTCCAGACGATGGAGTTCCCGGTGCTGCAAAACTTGTGCAGGCTATTTTAGATGAAAAACAGAAATATCATGATCCCATAGTAGTGTCTGTGGGTGATAATTTTAGCGGTAGCTACTTCTCACGCATAACAAGAGGTGAGCCTCTCTCGGAGATGTTTAAAACAATGGGAGTCGCTATGTCGGCTGTTGGAAACCATGAATTTGATTGGGGGCTAAAATATCTTATAGATACGGCAGCAGTATATAGCAATTATATATCTGCAAACATAACAACAGACGGAGTGAACATTCCTACATGGACAAAACCTTATCATATAATTAACTATAAGCTAAAAGATGGCGACATATTCAAAATAGCATTTATAGGGCTTACAACAACTGAGACTGCACATAAAACAACACCTGAAAATATAGAGGGCTTAGAATTTATTCATCCTTTAGCAGGGGCTTCGGTGGAGACCTTGTATGATTTAAAAAAAGAAGGTAAAATAGATATGATAGTTCTTCTTATGCACATAGGTACGGATATGGAGGATAAAGATCGTATCATTGAACCTAATGCTGCGGTGCTTCCATATATGGATAAGATAGATGCTATAATCAGTGGACATTCACATAAATTAGTGTTAGATAAAGTGAATAATTGTCCTATCATACAAGCAGGTGTAAATGGAACTCACATCGGTAAATTATCGTTTGCCATAACACAAGATAAAAAAGGTAATGGCTATGTGGTCAGATATATAGCAGGAGATACGTTGAGTACACAAAATGCGGCTGAAAACAGAGATGTTTTAGCTCATGTAAATAGATATATCGATAAATATGGGCTTAATGAACATATTACTATTGCTAAGACAAGCATAATTCACGATCGTAATATAAATAAATTCAATTATACATCTGTGGGTGCTTATGTGTCATCATCATTTGCCGATTGTTATATGAAAAACGCAAAATGGGATAATACAATTCCTGTTATTGGGATGTGCCATTATGGTGGGGTGAGGGCAAATATAGCAGCAGGAGAAGTGACACGATTAAGAGCAGGTAATGTGCTTCCTTTTGGAGGTATGGTTGTGGCTTATCACTTTACAGGAGAGCGTCTAAAGAGCCTTTTACAAGCAGGACGTGAGAACAAAAACGGCTATCTCCAAACTTCAAATATGAGTTTACAGTTAGATGCTCAAAATAAAATATCGAAAATATTCTATAAACATAGTGATGGCTCTTTGTCTGAGATAAAAGAAAATGATAATTGTGTAGTTGCCTTATACAACTTCATCACAAATGGTGGTGACGGATATGATGCTTCTTTATTTAGTGGTTACGAGATAAAGGAGTTTAACGATAAATGTTTTGACACAACAACGTCATTCATCAATTATCTAAAAACACAAGATCTTATATCTGAAGAGACAGCCCCTAAACCTATTGTCTTTAGATAATCTAATAATATCATTTTGCCGAGTTTTTAATCGTTACTTGGACTCATGTTTTTCTCTATATATGCCAAAAATAACGATTGTTAGCTTATCTTTGCAAAAGAAAAATGATGATGTTACGATGAAAAGAAAAACATGGATTTGTCTATCTCTTCTGCTCTGTCTTATGGGACAAGCCTTTGCGCAAGTAAAGGCGTTTGATATATCGGGAACGGTAGTGGATTCTGTTACTCAAAAACCTCTTATGGGCGTGTATGTAACGGTTGGAAAACAAGGCGTGAGGACAAATAACAGCGGTAGTTTCTTGATAAAAAAAGTTACACAAGGTGATGTAAATATAAACACTTCATTTTATTCTTCTTATACCACAATCAATAGAGACATACATTTAACATCCGATACAACTATTTACTTAATCCTTGCAGAAAAGGGAATTGCCTTTGATGATGTTGTTGTTACTGGAACAAGGACAGAAAAACGATTGTCTCAGACTCCTATTTTAACAACGGTGATCCAAGAGTCGGAGATCCAAAAGGCTGGTGCGGTGTCTATGTTAGAGTCGCTTCAAGATAACATACCCGGAATTGTGGTCTCTCCAAATGCGATGGGAAATAATATGAGGATTAAGGGTCTGAATAGTCGTTATATTTTGTTTTTGGTAGATGGCGAACGTCTGGTTTCGGAAGGGGCTGGTGGTAATGTAAATCTCGATCAGATAGATGTCGATAACATCAAAAAGGTGGAGATGATAAGTGGAGCCTCGTCTGCTTTATATGGCTCAAATGCTGTGGGGGCGGTGATAAATATAATCACAAAAGCACCGATCCATGAGTTTGAAGGAGGCGCAAACCTAATTGCTGAGAGTAATAATACATGGAAGGCTAAAATTGATGCCGGTACAAACCTCAAGAAATGCACAAGCCGTATTAGTCTATTTAGAAATTCATCCGATGGCTTTGGTGCAGATGGTAATGGTGCTTATGCGGCACGTTATGTCGACTATGGAGGTCATTTGAAGTTAGGATATAAGCCGACTGAACGGATAGATATAAACATGGTAGGACGTTATTTCAGACACGAAACCTTTAATCCACAAAATAGTATTAACGTATCTCATGCCTTGACACACAATATGTCGTTGGGGCTTAGTGGTGGGTATCTAACTGCCGATAAAAGAAATAATTTGCGTGTGAGTTTAAATTTTGATAAATTCTTCAATTACGATATATTGGAGAAAAAAGGAAATGAGCATAGCAAAAACAACACGGCAAGTTATGTGTCATCGAGGGTGCTGAACACCTTTACGCCTACCGAAAAGTGGGAAGTAGTAGGTGGAGTCGAATATAACCACGAAGAAAATTATGCTATTAACACTTTGGGAACTACTGCTACAACAAAGAAGTTAGACGACCTCAATCTTTTTGCTCAGGCGGAATATGAAATATTAAAGGACTTTGATGTCGTTGCAGGGGCGAGATATACATATAACACTCAATTTAAATCGGCATTCACGCCTAAATTATCATTGATGTATTCGATAGATGGATTTAAGTTTAGAGCGAGTGTGGGTACGGCTTTCCGAGCACCGAGCATAAAAGAGTTATACTATGATTTTGATCATCAAGGTATGTTTTGGATATATGGAAACCCGGATTTGAAGTCTGAAAAAGGGTTATATAGTTCTCTCTCGACAGAATATACGATTAAAAATTTCAACATCTCAGTATCTGGATATTACAACAAAATAGATAATAAAATCACCCAATATGATGTTATAAATGAATTGGGCGGAAACGAGAAATATTATAAAAATGTGAGTAGTGCCACTTTACAAGGCGTAGATGTGAGTTTATACTATATCCTTTTTCGAGAATTGGTGTTTAAGGGAAATTATAGTTTTTGTGATGCTAAAGATCATTCGACAGGGTTGCAGCTAAGCAGTAATGTCAAACATAGCGGAACGGTGTCTTTAACATGGAATGGAAAAATAGCACATAGTCCCTTCTCTTTACAATTTGCAGGACGACTAAATTCACCCATCTATTACCAAGAATTGATGGGCGACTTGCCAAGCCCCGATGTAGTGCCATTAGCAAAATCGAAATCATATGCTATATGGAAAGCTGTCCTTGTAAAGCCTTTTCATATTGCTAAACATACTGTGGAGTTGACGTTGAAAGTAGATAATATATTCGACTTTAAAGATGTGTCGTTCATCGATTCGGGACGGCAATATCTTATAGGAATAAAATACGCATTTAACTAATTATTTATATTAAAAACAAATCAAAAAACATGAAAAAAGTATTCTTGACATTATCAGTACTATTTATTGCATTAACATCTTGTTCAGACAATGACAATTCTACTCCTTCTTCAGGGGCGAATGAGACTTATATTGATGCTACATCAAACACTACATGGCACTATTATTCATTGACAAATAATAAAGTTGTCGGAACAGGTGAGGAAACAGTTGCCGATAACGCTCTTTGGTTTGCTCGTTCAGATTGGGACTTTGCGATAAACAGATTTTTCGTAAGAACGAACAGCGGAGAGGCAACCACTGTCAAAGCAGATGGTGGCGTTTATACTTGCGCTCCTTCTATTTCTTTTGCTTCTGTTATGTCATTACCTGAAAACGTCATTTTCATAAAAGATAAGACAATGACATTGGATATTATGAATGGTAAGAAATTTACATCTATAATGTCTACAGCTGCTGTTGTGAAATTTAAGACCGCAGAAGACGGGACTCTTGTTATGCCTCCGGTATATATGCAAACGCCAGTTTATATCTTCCGCACAGCAGATGGCAAACAAAGCTATAAAGTTCAGTTTACTCAATATCAAAATGAAAATAAGCAAACAGGACACGTCAAATTTAATTCGGCTCTTATTAAGAAGTAGTTTTAGGTTTATCGGAAATAAAAAACTGCTTCTTAATAATGAGAGGGAGAGGCTGTGTGTCGCTCCCTCTTTTGTTTAAAACGTGTTTGTGAAAAGATGGAATAATGTTTGATATAAATTATAAAAAATATGAATACAGCAATTGACAGTAATTATTTAATAGCAGCAATAGTTACAATCTCATTGGCTTTGGTGTTTTACACCTTTGGCGTGTGGGGCGAGCGTTTTCAAAAGGGGCTTAAGTTATGGCACGTGGTGGCTTTTATGCTGGGGGTGACGTGTGATGTTACAGGTACGGTTTTAATGATACATATCGCAAAGGTTACCAGTGCGAGCAACGAAATACATACCATAACCGGATTTGTAGCCATCGTTCTGATGTCGGTAAATGCTTTTTGGGCATTATGGGCATATAGTAAAGGTTCGCAAAAGGCAAGGAAACAGTTTAGTAGGTTTAGTATTTTTGTATGGCTATTGTGGCTTATCCCTTATTTTATAGGTATGTGTATGGGAATGGCACATTAACAAACTCCTCTAAAGTCGTTATCTGAGCTAAATAGAAGAGGTCAAAGAGTATTTACTCTATTATTAGTTTTATGTTTTTTGTCTTTGTGCGTTGAGATAGCCATGTGGTGAGTCTATGCTTGTCTTCGTTAGTTATGGCTTGGCTGTTGCGTGATGTTATAATGCAAATTATGGTTTTGTCAATGACAACTCCGTGTGAATTTTCGATGTTGGCTTTGTTTATGGTAAAAGTCTCAAACTGTGGCCATAGAGAAGCAAGCTCACGTGCTATGTCACCACTTGGAATGGTGTCTTTGATGTAACGATCTACAAGTGAGCTTAACTCGTTTATCTTAGCGTTCTTTTCTTCTATAATATCGACGTTGCTAAGTAATATGTTTTGCATCTGAGAGTCGTTTAATTTAGCTCCGTTTGATGCTTGGCGTATGTGAAGCGTTGTGTTAGTGAGTTTATATTCTTTAAGTTGGTTTGTCATGACGCTTATCACATCTTGCGATACGTTGTCTCCAATAAGCATTACATCTATTGAACTTCCTTTACGATTATATTTTATATCTGAATTTATGACTTCACTATTGTCAAAGACTAATACTTTATCTATATAATTCTTTGCATTTGTCTCAAATACAGCACGTTCCACGATCCCGAGAGCCAAAATGATACTTGGAACAAGGGTTATTGTTATTATAGTTGTTATATAACGTTTTACCTTTTTTGCACGTTTAGGATCGAGTTGTTGTTTGTGTTTGTATTGTAAAAATCGAACTATGAAAAATGCTGCAAAAGCAATAAAAACGGCATTTATGAAAAATAGATATAGTGCTCCTCCAAAGTAAGCCATGTTTCCTGTGGCAAGTCCAAAGCCGGCGGTACATATCGGAGGCATAAGTGCTGTGGCTATTGCCACTCCGGGAATTACAGTTGAAGTACGGTCTTTACGTGTCTGGGCTACCATGCCTGCCAAACCACCAAATGTAGCAATGAGAACATCCCATATTGTAGGGGTCGTACGTGCTAAAAGCTCGCTTTGTGTTGTTAGGGCAGGGCTTATCGAAAAATATATTGTAGAGACGAGTAAGCTAACGCCAACGGCAAATAGGAAATTTTTGAATGATCGTTTTAAAGTTTCAAAGTCATTAATACCAAGAGATAGACCAATGCCCATTATAGGTCCCATAAGAGGGGATACAAGCATAGCTCCTATGATTACAGCCGTTGAGTTTACATTTAATCCCACAGATGCTATTACTATGGCAAATATTAAAATCCATAGGTTGGTTCCTTTAAAGTCAATGCTTTTATGTATGTTTTCAATTACTTCACTTTGATCAGCACTATCTTCACGAAGGCTAAATCGTCCGCTAAGAAACTCTTTAGCATTATCCCAAAAACTATAATTATTGTTCTCCATAACCATCCCATTTTTATATGTGATTACAAATATATATAATTTTTTCAATAAAAACCATACTATGTATTGCACAGTAATAAAAATGTATTTATATTTGCCCTATAAAAATACCTTAAATGAGTAAAGACTATGAAAAAAACTATAAATATTAATCTTGCCGGTATGCCTTTCGTTATAGATGAAGATGCTTGTGATGTCCTTAAAGATTATCTTGATGACATTTCCTCTCGTGTCTCATCACAATCGGACGATCTGTTAAGTGAGGTCGAATGTAGGTTTGCTGAGATATTAAAAGATAAAGGGGTAGATGGTTTTAGTGTGGTAACTATTTCTCATGTGAGAGATGTTATCTCTATTATTGGTCAACCTGAGATTTTTGGAAATGTTAAGACATTTGTCAATAATAGTCAACCTAAAGAATATCGTAAGCGTTTGTTAAGAGATCCTGAAAATAGTGCTTTGGGTGGCGTATGTAGTGGTATTGCTTTATATTTTGGGTTAGATAAAGCTCTAATAAGGTTGGCTTTTGCTTTGTTATTGCTTTTAGGAGGGTCAAGTTTAGTGATATATATCATTGCATGGATTGTTATACCCAATGCTTCGACTCCTGAAGATATGGCTTATTTAGATGAGCTACGTAATAAAATAAAATAATTAAAATGGAGATACTACCTATACAAAATGCTGATAACATAAAATCACAAATGCGAAAGGGAATTTTAGAGTATTGTGTCCTCTCTATAATTTCACGCAAAGATTCTTATGCCTCAGCAATAATCGCTGAACTCAAGGAGTCAGAGATGATAGTGGTGGAGGGGACTTTATATCCAATCCTCACACGTCAGAAAAATCAAGGGCTGCTATCTTATCGTTGGGAGGAGTCGCCACAAGGTCCGCCACGAAAATATTATACAATAACAGCGGCAGGCAAACAGACCCTTGCTAACCTCGATGCTGCATGGGATGAATTGGTCTCACAAATATCGCAAATAAGAGCATTATGAAAGAAACATTAAACATAAATATAAACGGAATACGATTTATCATAAATAATGATGCTTACGACGATCTTAAAGTATATTTAGATAAAATCGAAGCTGCATATTTAAAAGAGCCCAGTGGACGTGAGATAGTTTCTGATATTGAAGCTCGTATTGCAGAGTTGTTGCTTTCATGGCAGAGCGATAGTTCAAAAATAGTAAATAAAGAGTGTATAGATGAGATTATATCTCGTCTTGGGGAGCCAGATGGAGGATCATCAGAGCCTATTGAAGCTCCAAGTAGAGAAATACCTATCGAAAAACGATTATATCGTTCCGGATATGGCTCGGTGCTTGGAGGGGTGTTAAGTGGGCTGTCTTGTTATTTTAAAGTAGATGTTACCATTCTGAGAATAGCTTTTGTTTTATTATTTGTCTTAGGCTGTGCTATTGGAGGAACACTTGTTTCTGTTCTCTTTATCGCATATTTTGTGATGTGGATTATTGTCCCAATGGCAAAAACGGCACGTCAGAAGATGGAAATGTGTGGTGAGCCTGTGACCGCCTCTTCAATAGAAAATGGCATAAAGAACGAGATAAACAACGTCTATAAAAATTCTAAAAATGAAAAGGTGGCTTCTGTATTTTCAAATATATTAGTCTTTTTAGGACGTATAATAAAAGGGTTTCTCTTTTTCATTGCCGCTATAATAGGGGTGTCTTTCCTTGCCTCAGTATTGGCTATCTTAGCTGTGTTCGTATATGTGTTAACCGACATTCCATTGGTTGAGATGTGTGTAGAGTTAAATCCTTATTTAGTGCTTTTCGTCGCTACTGTGTCTGTTATTGTGCCGTTGTTGTTAATACTTTACCTTATTATTAAAATGTTGCTTAATATAAGGTGGAAGAAAAGTATTATAATTGTTCTCTTGTCTTTATGGGTAATATCGTGGTCTTTGTCTACAATATTTGCGTTCAAAGAATTATCTCGATTTAGAGATGGCTATTTTGAAGTAAAAACAACAGAGATGATAACTCATTCATCTGCGCTTTATGTAAACGCTTCGATTAATCCGGCACTTATGGTGGCAAATGTTTTGAGTGATAGGTGTGATGTCAACTATTCTTGCGTTGAAGATCCATTACTTGCCGATAGCGTATATCGTATTGAGGTTAAGACTTCTGCCGATGGTCGTGATGATATGGATGCACGTCAAAGAGCCTTGAAGATAGAAAATCCTATTACTATTGTCTCAGACTCAACAATAACAATTAATCCTAAGATGATAATTAATGGTTCTGGGAATGTGTTTTCAAACCAAAATATAAAGATAAAAATATATTATCCTAAAGGTGGTAAAGTTGTTGTAGACGAAGAATTGCGTTCTTATAACAGTTGTTACGACTTGTTTAATGACCATGACGATAGTTGTGACGAGAATTAACATATAAAATGAGATGGGGTTTCTAAATCGATATTTGCTGTTTAAAAGTACTCTTATAAAAGACTATGCGACACTCATGCTTAAAATAGCACGAGTGTTCATGGTGCTTTTGAGTTTCTTAGTCTTAGTATCTGTCGTTTATAGATATGGCTTCGATATAGGTATTGATGCCGATTATCGAATAATGAGTATTTTAAAGACAGTCCAAACTCTGTTTTTCTTCATTATTACCATACGCATTTTTCTTAATTCCATTTTAAATATAAAAGAGTTTAGGTTGCCGACAAAGGTGTTGATGTCTCTTTTTTACGCAACATTGATACCTATAATCTTTAATAAACCATACGAGGGTATATCACTATTCATATGGGAGGTTACGGAAAACAACATCTTCCTTATGGTGTTACTTTCGACAATTTCTTTTCTTGAAATTGCCGATGCCATAGTCCGTATGTTGGGGCGTAAGGCAAACCCGTCGCTCATTATTGTCGTCAGCTTTTTCGTGTTAATAGTTATTGGTACAGGATTTCTGTTATTGCCAAACTCTACTTACGGAGGCATCTCTGTTGTCGATGCGCTCTTTATCTCTACGAGTGCTGTTTGTGTTACAGGGTTGACTCCTGTCGATGTGTCTACACTATTTACGCCTATGGGGCAGTTCTTCATCTTGATACTTATCCAAATCGGCGGTTTGGGCTTTATGACACTCACGAGTTTCTTCGCCTTTTTCTTTATGGGTAATGTGTCTATATTCAACAAAATGGCAGTTCGTGACCTTGTAAGTTCGGGTTCTGTAAATTCTATCTTTGCTACTTTATTACGTATCATGGGGCTTACCTTTGTTATCGAAGGCATAGGTGCACTCCTCATCTGGACATCCATAAACGGAGATTTGGGCGGTAGCTTTTGGGATGATGTTTTCTTTTCATGTTTCCACTCCATCTCTGCCTTTTGTAATGCAGGATTTTCCACTTTGCCTGGCAATTTGAGTAATTCCTTGCTTGGAGGACATAATTTCTTTTTCTTGGTCATCTCCTTTCTCGTTATCTTTGGAGGAATAGGCTTTCCTATCTTTGCCAACCTTATTCGAGTTGCGGCTTACTATCTCACTAAGATGGTGAAAATGATGCGTGGGGATATACGTTCTTACCAAAGGAGATATCACATTTTTAATCTAAATACTAAAATAGTGCTTTCTGTAACGGCTATTTTATTGGTTGGTGGCTCGGTGCTTATAGGGTTTTTTGAGTGGAATAATGCCTTTCAAGGTATGAGTGTTCCTGATAAATTGGTACAGTCTTTTTTTAATTCAGCAATCCCTCGTACTGCCGGGTTTAACTCTTTGCCTGTTGAAAGTTTCACTATGCAAACCGTTCTGATAACAATGTTGCTTATGTGGATTGGTGGTGGTTCGCAATCTACTGCCGGTGGTATTAAGGTAAATGCTTTTGCGGCGGCAATGATAAATTTGGCAGCTATCGTAAAGGGTAAAAAGAGAATTGAGGTTTTTGGACGTACCCTGCCTGTCAATTCCGTTAGAAGATCTAATGCGACGATATTAATGTCAATATTAGTACTTTTTGTTTCTATCTTTATATTGACTATTTTTGAACCAACAATTCCTTTGACTTCGCTTGTCTATGAGGCAATTTCGGCGTTGGGAACAGTTGGCTTAAGTCTTGATACGACACCTCTTTTGGGCTTTAATGCTAAGATTATAATTATAATGCTCATGTTTATAGGACGTATAGGGTTGATAACAATAATGTTAGGTATTATAAAGCGTTCAAAACCTAAAGGTTATGAACTTCCGGAAGATGATATAATAATAAACTAAGGATTATGAAATATGTGGTAATAGGACTTGGAAATTTTGGCTCTGTGCTTGCTGAGGAGCTTTCTATGTTGGGACATGAAGTCGTCGGTGCCGATCTTGATGCCAATAACGTAGATAAGATAAAAGATAAGATAGCAACAGTATTTAAGGTCGATGCAACAGACTCGCAGTCGATCCTCTCATTACCTCTAAAGGGTGCGGATGTGGTAATTGTTACCGTAGGTGAGAATTTCGGTGCTTCGGTGAAAATTGTGGCTCTGCTTAAGAAGGCCCAAGTGAAAAGCATATATGCAAGGGCTATTGATGATATACACGAGGAGATATTACGTGCTTTTGATGTAGATCGTATCCTTAAACCAGAGTCCGATGCGGCAAAGCAACTTGTTCAAAGTATGGATTTGGGTGTTGAGGTAAATGCTTTTAAGGTAGATAAAGAATATTACGTTACCATGTTTCCTGTGGTTGAGAAGATGTGGGACTTACACGTTAGCGAGCTTACCATAGAACAAGATTTTAATATTAAAATTATAGGGATAAAACGTGCCGAGCATATAAATAATTTCTTGGGCATATCGGTACTTGAACGTAAGGTAGTAAATACTTTAGAAGCAGATTATGTGCTTCAAAGCGGAGATGTATTGGTGTGTTATGGACGTTATCAAGATTTTAGGAAACTTTGGAAAGCAATATAAAAAAAACAATAATAGATGAAGAGAACAATTAAAGATTATTTTATGGTGACGCTTAAGGGCGTTGCAATGGGAGCGGCAGATGTAGTGCCGGGAGTGTCAGGCGGTACGATAGCTTTCATTACCGATATTTATGAAGAGCTATTAGCATCAATAAAAAGTGTCGATTTGGAAGCTGCTAAGATGTTATTTTCCTTTCGGTTCAAAGAATTGTGGAAAAAGGTAAATGGTAATTTCCTATGTTCATTACTTCTGGGGATAGGTATAAGCATCCTTTCTCTTGCGAAGCTAATAACAACGCTTCTTGAAACGCACCCGATTTTTATATGGGCGTTCTTTTTCGGCTTGGTGCTCGCCTCAACTCTGTTTGTGTCTCAACGTGTTAAAAAATGGGATGTGTGGCGTTGGTTGTTTTTTGCCTTAGGGATTGCTATTGCCTATTATATAACTATCGCTACACCTACTGAAACTTCAAATTCATTATGGTTTATCTTCTTGTGTGGTATGATAGCTATTTGTGCTATGATACTTCCTGGAATATCAGGTAGTTTTATTTTGCTACTGCTTGGTAAATATGAATATGTGATGGGTGCTTTGATAACTGCTAATATCCCTGTCATTGTGGTGTTTGCAACAGGTGCAGTAATAGGAATTGTCAGTTTCTCACATCTTCTTACTTTCTTGCTTAAACGTTATCATGACACCACAATCTCTATCCTTGCCGGCTTTATGCTTGGCTCTTTAAATAAAGTATGGCCTTGGAAAGAGATAACCTTAGATGTCGAGAAAAACATATTACCTACTGAATTTATTTGGGAGGGTATAGTTCTCATGGCGGTAGGCTTTCTGTTAGTTTATATCATAGAAAAGTTATCTGCTCGTAAAGGATAGCCTTTTTTATATTTTTGGCAAAAGAATTGTATCGTTTGTTTTAAATAAACTAAAAACTATTTAAAATGGCGAACAATACTAAAAGTACAGTGGCTAAACTCAGCGTAATGACCCTTGCTATCATGAATGTAGCAGCGGTTGTTAGTTTGAGAGGCTTGTCTGCTGAGGCGACCTATGGGGTTACTTCGGCTTTTTACTATCTCTTTGCAGCGATAGTATTCCTTATACCTACGGCGTTAATAGCTGCCGAGCTTGCTTCTATGTTCTCAGACAAACAGGGAGGCGTTTTTCGTTGGGTAGGCGAGGCTATGGGTAAGAGATTTGGCTTTTTAGCCATCTTCTTACAGTGGATCGAGAGTACAATATGGTTTCCTACTGTTTTAACTTTTGGTGCTGTCTCATTGGCTTTTATAGGCACAAATTCTACAAGTGATGCTACTTTAGCTTCAAACAAGATGTTTACTCTTATCGTTGTCCTTGTAATCTATTGGCTTGCCACCTTTATTTCTCTTAAAGGTTTGGGTTGGGTAGGTAAGGTTTCTAAAATCGGAGCTGTTGTCGGTACTATAATTCCTGCTGGGCTTCTTATTGTCTTGGGCGTGATCTACATCTCAACAGGAGGACATAACTATATGGATATGTCTCAAAGTTTTATCCCCGACCTTACAAATTTCAATAACTTAGTCTTAGCATCGAGCATCTTCCTTTTCTATGCAGGTATGGAGATGATGGGTGTCCATGTTATGGATGTCAACAATCCTAAAACAAGCTATCCTAAAGCGATCCTTATAGGTTCGGTAATTACTGTTTTGATCTTTGTTTTAGGAACTTTTGCTGTCGGAGTAATCATCCCTGTTAAAGATATAAACCTTACACAAAGTCTGCTTATGGCATTTGACAATTTCTTTGCTTATATTCACATGAGTTGGGCAGGTCCTGTTATTGCCGTTGCGCTTGCCTTTGGTGTGCTTGCCGGTGTGCTTACTTGGGTTTCAGGTCCTTCACGAGGCATCTTCACTGTTGGAAAATCGGGTTACCTACCTCCTTTTTTCCAAAAGACAAATAAAGGAGGGATCCAAAAAAATATCCTTCTTGTTCAAGGAGGTGTAGTTACTGTCTTAGGACTTCTTTTTGTCGTCATGCCATCTGTACAGTCGTTTTACCAGATTTTATCGCAACATACAGTGTTGTTATATCTGATAATGTATATGTTGATGTTTACAGCAGCTGTGATGCTTCGATATAAGATGAAAGATACGCCACGTCCTTTTGCTGTTGGTAAAAAAGGGAATGGACTTATATGGATTGTTTCAGGTGTCGGATTTTTAGGTTCTCTTCTTGCCTTTATTTTGAGTTTTGTGCCACCATCACAAATTCCAACAGGCGGCAGTGGAACATGGTTTGGAGTGTTAATAGGAGGAGCTGTCATTATGGTGGTTATCCCATTTGTCATATATGCAAACCGTAAACCGTCGTGGAGTGATCCTAATGCAACCATTGAACCTTTCCATTGGGAAACAGCTCCTGCTGCCAAGCCTTTGGCTGTTCCCGTAACGCCTAAAAAATAATATTATGATTAAGAAAATAGCGTTAGATGACCTTAAAGGAGTTGTTAATGAGGCTTATGCAAAGGTGAAAGGGATTGGTGGTGGTAAAAATGCTAATTACATACCTTATCTTGCGAACATAGATCCGACTCTTTTTGGAATATGTGTGTGCACTCCTTCTGGAGAGGTGGTTGAGGTTGGAGATACCTCCTATGTATTTGGTATAGAGTCTATATCAAAGGTGCACACTGCAATTTTGATTTTAAAAGAATATGGTGCTGAGGTGGTTCTAAACAAGATTGGTGCTGATGCCACAGGTTTGCCTTTTAATTCGATAATGGCGATCTTACTTGAAAATGACCATCCTTCTACACCTCTTGTAAATGCAGGTGCTATTACGGCGGTGAGTATGGTTAAGCCTATTGGTAATTCGGCAACAAAGTGGGAAGCAATAGCACGTAATATGTCAGACCTTTGTGGTAGTGACTTGAAACTGATAACAGAACTTTATAAGTCGGAGTCTGATTCTAACTTTAATAATCGTTCGATAGCGTGGCTGTTGAAAAATTATAATAGAATTTATGATACTCCAGATATAGCTCTTGACTTATATACACGTCAATGTTCGATGGGCATCACTTGCCGTCAGCTCGCCATAGCTGGGGCGACAATTGCCAATGGGGGGCTAAATCCAGTGACTAAAAAGCAGGTGTTTGAGAAAAGCCTTGCTCCAAATATAACATCTCTCATTGCCACTGTTGGCTTTTATGAGCATACTGGTGATTGGCTTTACACAAGTGGCATTCCTGCAAAAACAGGCGTTGGTGGTGGAGTGATGGGTGTCATGCCTTCACAATTTGGTATTGCTGCTTTTGCACCTCCTCTTGATGAGGCTGGAAATTCGGTGAAGGCGCAAGAGGCAATAAAATTTATAACTAATAAGTTAGGTGTCAATATCTTTTCAGGCAACCAAATAGAAATTATTTAATAATAACGGGCTGTCTTTTTGGCAGCCCATTACTTTTCCATATATGACATCCAAAAAAGTAGAAAATAGGCTTAATGTGTTAATTCTTATATGTAGCTTTCTCCTTGTGGCTATGGTCTCTATTGAGATGCTATCGGAAGAATTTACCTTCACCACAAATGAGATACTTCTATCTCAAGTTGTGGTGTGCGCTCTTTTTATGACGGACTTCTTTTTCCGTATGCTTAGAAGTGACGATAAGAAAAGGTTCTTCTTTCAGAACATCACTCTTTTCCTTGTGGCAATTCCATATATGGCGGTTGTCTATATTTTTAATATTGAGGTAAGTCGTGATATAGCTTTTCTATTACGTCTTGTCCCTATAATACGAGGTGGATATAGTATTGTCATAATTATAAGATGGATAAACGTTAAGAAAATAGCCAATTTATTATTCTCATATCTTTCTACTTTAGTGACGTTAATATACTTCTCAAGTATCATATTCTACTACTATGAAAGAGCGGTCAATCCTCTTATAAAAAACTATTGGAATGCTCTTTGGTGGTCTCTCATGGATGTCACCACCGTAGGTTCAAATATAATTGCCGTTACATGGATAGGAGAGGTGCTCTCTGTCGCTTTGGCTGCTGCAGGTATGATGTTCTTCCCTATCTTTACGGCATTTATAATCACAAAATTTACAGCTCTCAAAACCACAGAAAAACAAAGTTAAAAAACTGTTTCTTCCATATTTAAAAAATACTATCTTTGTAAATATGAAAAGGAAAGTAGGATTGATAATAAACCCGATTGCAGGGATGGGAGGGAGCGTTGGTCTTAAAGGTACCGATGGAGTTGTGGAAGAGGCTATCTTGAGAGGTGCTGTGCCAAAGGCTGAGGGGCGTACTGAAGTGGCGTTAAAGGAGTTACTGCCTATTGCGGATGGTGTGGTTATATATGCGGCGAAAGGTCCTATGGGAGGGAATTTGTCTGAAAAGATGGGTTTTGAGACTATGCTTGTTGAAAATGGAGATGAGAAAACATCTAATCTATCTACTCAAAGGCTTGCTCGTGAACTTGTTGATGTTGGTGTAGACGTTATTGTTTTTTCTGGAGGAGATGGCACAGCACGTGACATCTTTTCTGCTATTGGAGATAGGGCGATTGTGCTTGGTGTTCCGGCAGGTGTTAAGATACATTCTCCTGTGTATGCTCAATCTCCCACAAAGGCAGGTGAGCTTTTGGTGCGTTATCTTTCTGGAGACTCTTCTATAAAAATTGAGGAGGCTGAAGTCTTAGATATAGACGAGGTGAAATATAGAGAAGGCATTGTTAACACTCAGCTTTTCGGGTATCTGAAGATCCCATATAAAAAGGAATATGTACAAAATAAAAAGTCGGGAACGCCGGTTTCAGAATGTGCTACACAAGAGTTAATCTCATATGAGATAACGGATAATATGGAAGAAGGGACGTACTATGTTATTGGTGGAGGAACGACTATGCGTTCTGTCATGCAGAAGTTAGAACTTCCATATACACTTATTGGCGTTGACATTGTGAAAGATAGGAAAGTCGTTGTCAATGATGCTACCGAAAGGCAGATTTTAGATGTCATAAAAGGTGAAAAGGCGAAGTTGGTACTTACTGTTACAGGGGGGCAGGGTTATCTTTTAGGTCGTGGTAATCAACAAATTAGTGCTTCTGTGGTGCGTGAGGTGGGCGTGAAAAATATAATTATTGCTGCCACACGAAGCAAATTACTCACTTTCTTACACCAACCCTTGCTTGTCGATACAGGGGATGTCTCTTTAGATGAAGAACTTTGTGGATATGTACGTATCATAACAAGTTATAAGGAGAGTATAATGTATAAAATAGCAAGGTAGCACATCATGCTGGTATATTTGAGAAACGTAGTTTCTCCCTAAAAGTTTTTTTGTTACTTTCTTATAATAAAGGTAGATCAGATAGGAACATATCAGCTTGTTTAGAAACATATAATAGACGAC
>JAVVUK010000001.1:39725-42532 GCA_036653215.1 Rikenellaceae bacterium | reverse complement strand
AAAGGTAGATCAGATAGGAACATATCAGCTTGTTTAGAAACATATAATAGACGACACACTTAATTATACAAACATATAAATAAAACGAGAGACTGATATGAATATCGCATTGGTTACAGGGGCAACATCTGGTATTGGGGCGGCAACAGCCAAGATGTTTGCTAAAAAAGGTTATAACCTTATCCTCACAGGAAGACGCATGGAACGTCTTATGGAAATAAAAAATCATTTGGAGAAGAAGTATGATGTTAAGATTTTAGCACTCACTTTTGATGTTTGTAGCCGTGAGCAGACGGAGGAGTCTTTTGGTTCTTTGTCGGAGGAGTGGCAAGCCATAGATGTTCTTGTTAATAATGCTGGTTTGGCGGCAGGGCTTGAGCATATTCAAGATGGGGATCATGACGACTGGGATCGTATGATTGACACTAACATAAAAGGGGTGTTAAACGTGACACGTGTCATAGCTCCTCTTATGTGCGCACGTAAAAGGGGACATATCATAAATATAGGCTCTATTGCTGGGGTCTCAGTTTATGAAAATGGAGGTGTCTACTGTGCTTCGAAACACGCCATGCACGCACTATCTCAAAGTATGCGTATCGATATGCTTAAAGACAACATCAAAGTCACAGAGATACGTCCAGGAATGGTGGAGACGGAGTTCTCGTTAGTACGTTTTCATGGGGATGCTAACAGGTCTGATAACGTTTATAAAGGCGTTAAGCCTCTTTCGGCATCTGATATTGCAGGAGTCATAGATTGGGCTGTTTCTCTTCCTTACCATGTTAACATAAACGACGTTGAGGTGTGTCCTCAGCAACAGGCTAATGCTTTTTATACTGACAGGCGTTAATAAAAGCATCTATGGTCTCTTTTGTGGTGCTGAAAGAACACATTAAGCGAGCTTCATTTATGTTTTCATTCCACATATAGAAATACCAATCTTTAAGAATTATATCGCTCATCTCTTTGGGGAGTATCGCAAATATGGTGTTACTCTCCACTGGGGAGGTGATTGTTATCTCTGAAATTTCGGATAGTCTTTTTGCAAGATATTGAGCCATCTCATTTGCGTGTGCCGCCATTTTAAGATATAAATCATCTTTAAAATATGCTTTATATTGGGCTGCCACAAATCGTGTTTTAGAAAATAGCTGTCCGCTTTGCTTACGTGTAAATTTGAAATTCTCGCTTTTTTGTTTGTCGAACAGAACTACCGCTTCTCCCATTAACATTCCGTTTTTTGTCCCTCCAAAAGAGAGAGCGTCAATGTTAAGATCGCTTGTAAACGCCTTTATGGGTTGAGATAGCGCTGCGGCAGCGTTTGCTATGCGAGAACCGTCGATATGTATAAAACCCCCATAACTATGTATCACCTCTGTTAACGATTTTATCTCCTCTATGGTGTATACCGTACCCCTCTCTGTAGGTTGTGATATAGATAATATCTTAGGCTGCACGCTGTGCTGATCGCCAATTCCTTTCATCACCTTGTGGATATCGGCTGCTGTTATCTTGCCGTTTCTTGAGGGTGTCGTTATGAGTTTCGAGCGGGTGAAAAATTCAGGAGCTCCGCATTCGTCCGTATTTATGTGAGCTGTGTCTGCGCATATTATAGCTTCAAAGCTATGCGATAATGCTTGTAGAGACAATATATTTGCTCCTGTGCCGTTAAATACGAAAAAAGGAGTAGCATCTTGTCCAATAATATCTTTAAATATTTGTGTGACCTCTTGTGAAAGAGGATCATTCCCATAGCTTAAAGCAGGAGCTTTTGTGTTTTCTAAGGCAATAGCGTCCAATATGTTAGGATGTATGCCTGAGTAGTTGTCGCTTGCAAAGGTGTAGTTCATGGTGAAATATTTTTATTCAAAGGTATTGAAAAAAAGAATATGAAATATTTTAATAAATTCAAAATAGCATCTTTGTTTTATTAATCATAGTGACTATTCTGAAAATTAGGTGAAAAGGTGAGAATGGTGTTTTTTTTAAAGACGTTTCTAAAAAAATTATATCTTTGTGCTAAATAATAAATAAAATAATAAAATATGAATGGTGGATTTATTTTAATAATCGTAATAGCTTTAGTAGGGCTTATCGTACAATCTAAGTTAAAATCTGTATTTGCAAAATATTCTAAAATCTCTTTTCCCGGAGGACTCACCGGAAGAGAAGTTGCTGAGAAGATGCTTCATGATAACGACATCTATGACGTTGCCGTTACAAGCACTCCAGGAAGTCTTACAGATCACTTTAACCCTCAAAATAAAAGCGTAAACCTCAGCCAAGACGTATATAACACCTGTTCCATCTCTGCTGCTGCTGTTGCGGCACACGAATGCGGACACGCCTTGCAACACGCTAAAGACTATGCTCCTTTGAAGCTACGTTCGGCACTTGTACCTATCGTTTCCGTGTCGTCATCAATATCACAAATCGTAATTATAGTGGGAATACTACTCATAAATACTGTCCCAGCTCTATTTTGGTTAGGGATCATAATGTTCGCTTCGGTGTTACTCTTTAGTGTTGTTACCCTCCCTGTTGAGTTCGATGCCTCACGTCGTGCTTTGGCGTGGCTTGATAATTCAGGAACTTTAGATGCTACTGGTAAATCTCAAGCAAAAGAGGCTCTTACATGGGCTGCAAGTACTTATGTGGTCGCTGCACTATCTGCACTTGCTACATTGATATACTATTTAGGTTTCGCAAGACGTAACTAAATAGTTTTAAATTGTGAAATGCTGCGTTTAGATGCAGGTTTTATTTTTGGAAGAATTGTAAATAAGAGACGCTCAGCGTCCTCA
>JAVVUK010000001.1:0-39625 GCA_036653215.1 Rikenellaceae bacterium | reverse complement strand
AGATGCAGGTTTTATTTTTGGAAGAATTGTAAATAAGAGACGCTCAGCGTCCTCACGTACTAATGTACGCTGCGGTGTTTTCTCCTTTATCCGCCTTGCCTTTCGCAATTTAAAATCTATTTGTGTGAAGTTAATTGTGAAATGCTGCGTTGAGATGCAGGTTTTATTTTTGGAAGAATTGTAAATAAGAGACGCTCAGCGTCTTTGGAAATAATATAGTGGCTATGGTGAACTTTGAAGATGTCGTGTCGTTGCTTCTCGGTGGTGAAGAAACACGACAGAGGGCTGCTCAGATAAAAAGCAGCACGGTGGGTGATAAGGTGTATCTTCGTGGGCTGATTGAGTTATCTAATAAGTGTATCAAAAACTGCTTATATTGTGGAATACGTTCTGCCAATAAGAGAGTCTCTCGTTATGATCTTTCGGATGAGAAGGTTATTGAAGCTGCTCGCTATGCTTTTGAACGAGGATATGGCAGTATTGCAATTCAAGCTGGAGAGCAGGCTTCCTCTAACTTCACAAAACGCATAACTGGGATTTTACATTCCGTGAAAGATCTCTCACAAGGAGAGCTTGGCGTTACATTATCGTTGGGAGAGCAGAGTTATGACACTTTATCCGAGTGGCGTGCTGCTGGTGCCGATCGTTATCTCATGCGTATAGAATCTTCTAATAAAAGCCTTTATAAATCTATACACCCGAAAGATGGAAAACACTCTTTCGAACGTCGTGTCGAGGTGTTGCAGGATTTAAAAACACTTTCCTATCAAGTAGGGACTGGGGTTATGATAGGTCTTCCAAATCAAACTATTGAGGATCTGGCTGGTGATATTATGTTTTTCCAAGATATGGATATTGATATGTGTGGCATGGGTCCATATATAGAACACCATGACACTCCACTATATGAGGTGGCACGTAGTGTTAAGATGATGACCCTTGAAGAGAGATTTGAGCTTTCTTTACAGATGGTTGCCACTTTACGTTGTGCGATGCCTAATGTGAACATAGCTGCCACAACGGCACTCCAAGCCATACATACGTGTGGACGTGAAGATGCGCTTGCCATAGGAGCTAACGTGTTGATGCCCAATATCACTCCATCAACAGACATCTCAAACTATAACCTATACGACAATAAACCAATTCGTGAGGGTGAGATGGGAGGTGGTGATGAGGAGCTCTTTGCTACTCTTCGTGCACGAGGCTTTGAGATAGGTCTGCATGAACAAGGAAACTCACTACATTATAGAAACAAAAAAAAGGAGTAGCAAAATCTAAGTTTGCTACTCCTTTCATATCTTTAGTCTTTCTTTACAAGTTTATCTTTAATGATTAGGTCATACATCTCGCCTGTGGTCATGCCCATTGCTTTAAGTTGTTGAGGGATGATGCTTTGTTGTGACATTCCGGGAATGCTATTTACCTCTATCATATAAGGAGTGTCTCCTTTGATTATAAAATCTATTCTCACAAGAGCCTCACACATAAGAGCCTTGTATATCTTACGACATTCTGTGTTTAGCTTTAGCCTTATATCATCCGATATTTCAGCAGGGGTCACCTCACGAGATTTACCAAGATATTTGGCTTCATAGTCAAAATATTCGGTTTCTGAAATTATCTCGGTAACAGGAAGTACATATTCTTTTCCTAAAGCTTTGAATATGCCACAAGACACTTCACGCCCCGATAAAAACTCTTCTATTATTACACGATGATCTTCAGAAAACGCCTTTTCAATAGCGGGAATAAGGTCGGCTTCGCTTTTAACTTTAGAAACGCCAAAGCTGCTTCCTGCTCCATTTGGTTTTACAAAAACAGGTAACGAGAGGGTATCTGCTATTTTCTTAGTGTCCACCTCTTCACCCTTTAAAACTATCATTTCACGTGCTACCTTTGCGCCTGCCTTTGCGGCAAGAGCTTTCGTTGTCGCTTTGTCGAAAGTAGCTGCGCTTGAGAGAACCCCAGAAGTAGAATATGGAATTTCCATAAGTTCAAAATAAGCTTGTAAAATGCCGTTTTCACCAGGTGTGCCGTGTATCACTATTAACGCAAAGTCGAAAGTCTTTTTCACGCTATTTTTGGTGTAGCTAAAGTCGTTTTTGTCGATGTCAAACTTTCCCCCATCCTCGTCTTCCGCATACCAACCTTTACGACTAATATATACCAATGTGGTGTCGTATAGCTCTTTATTAAGCTCTCCGATTATATATCTACCTCCTTTTATCGAAATCTCTCTTTCGGTAGAGTCACCGCCTGCCACAACGGCTATTTTTAACTTTTTCATGTTTTTATGTTTTCTGGAATGCAATATTACAAAAAAATGGTATTGTTACCAACAAAAATCTTATATTTGCATATTGTATGGAAAATAGAATAACAAAACTTTTTAATATAAAACACCCCATAATTAGTGGTGGTATGGTGTGGTGTAGCGGTTGGCGACTTGCTTCAGCAGTTTCTAATGCCGGAGGTTTGGGGCTTATAGGTGCAGGATCTATGACTCCAGATTTGTTACGTGAGCATATCTTAAAATGTAAGCAAAACACAGAAAACCCATTTGGCGTAAATCTTCCTCTAATGTATAGTTATGCTGCTGAAATGGTAGATGTAATAATTGCGGAGGGCGTGAAGATCGTCTTTACATCGGCTGGAAACCCTGCTACTTATACAAAACGCTTTAAGGAAAATGGTTTGACGGTGGTTCATGTTGTCGCTTCTTCTAAGTTTGCTCTTAAGGCGCAGGCTGCTGGTGTGGATGCCGTTGTTGCCGAAGGGTTTGAGGCGGGTGGACATAACGGTCTTGCCGAGACGACAACTATGGTGCTTGTTCCTCTTGTTGTCGATGCTGTGTCGATCCCCGTTATTGCTGCTGGAGGAATTGGAGATGGACGTGCTATGGTTGCTTCTATGGCTTTGGGGGCTGAGGGAGTGCAGGTAGGCACACGCTTTGCTTTATGTCAAGAGTCGTCGGCCTCCGATCTTTTTAAAAAGAGAGTTCTCTCTTTGGGTGAGGGTGAGACGATGCTTTGTATGAAAACGGCAGGTAACGTGCGTATGGTGAAGAACGACGTTTTTTCTCGTATCCACAAGGCTGAATATCACGGAGCCTCGTCCGATGAGTTGCGTGACATAGCAGGTTTTGGAAGGGCAAAAAGAGGCATCTTTGAGGGTGACGTAAACGAAGGTTTCTTAGAGGTAGGTCAGATAGCCTCGTCAGTGAATGATATTATTAGTGCTGAAGATATAGTGAAAGATTTTGTAAATACACAAAGTGAAATATTGAAAAAATGGCAGAAAAATTAAGAATAGGTATCACACATGGTGATATAAATGGGATAAGTTACGAGATAATTATAAAAGCTCTTGCAGACAATCGTATCTGTGAGATGTGTACTCCTATTGTATACGGATCAAGCAAAGTTGCAGGCTACTATAAAAAAGGAATGGCGGAATATGCCTCTTTTAACTTTAATGTGATAGGGTCTGTATCTGAGGTTAAAGGTAAAGTCGTTAATCTTATAAACTGTATCGATGACGATGTTAAAATAGATGTAGGAACCTCTACTGAGCAGGCAGGACGTTATGCTGTAATGGCACTCACACGAGCTATTGATGACCTTAAAGAGGGGAAGTTAGATGCTATTGTCACTTGTCCTATAAACAAATTTAATGTGCAAAGTGCAGGATTTAAATTTGTTGGTCATACGGAGCTTTTCTCTTCTTCTTTCGGAGAAGATACGCCTCTTATGTTTATGGTGAGCGAAAGTATAAAGGTCGGCATAATGTCAAATCACCTTTCAATAGAGTCTGTGGCACAAGCAATAACTAAAGAGGCCATATTAGAGAAGTTAGTGCTTATGAACAATTCTTTAATTAAAGATTTTGGATGTACAAATCCTACAATTGCTGTTTTGGGGCTTAATCCTCATAATGGCGATGAGGGACTTATCGGTAGTGAGGAGGAAGAGGTTATATTGCCTGCTGTGAAAGATGCTCGTGACATAAAGATAAATGCTTATGGTCCATTTAGTGCAGATGGGTTTTTCGCTTCCGAGTCATATCGTAAATATGACGCTACTTTAGCTATGTATCACGATCAGGGCATGATCCCTTTCAAAATATTATCTGAAGACAGAGGGGTTAACTTTACTGCCGGGCTCAGCATTATTAGAACAAGCCCTGCACATGGAGTTGCTTATGACTTGGCAGGGAAAGGACAAGCCTCAGAGCAGTCTTTGCGTAATGCTATATATTGTGCAATAGACATATCTCGTAACAGATCGATATATAAAGAAATAACAGCATCTCCACTACCATTCTTCTATTCTAAAGAGTCGACCGGCAGAGACCAATCGGCAAATGAGCTTGAAGACAAGACAAAGAGTGAATATTAATAATTATATCATTATTGTTGCCTTTATATATGGCGTGGTAGAGGTGTTGGATGCTATGGCTTCAACTTCCGTTGGGAATATTTTATGTAGCGAGGTTAGAGCGTAAGAGATAGCGTCCATTATTTGGCGGCTATGTTCTTTTTGCGTTAATGAG
Organism: Rikenellaceae bacterium; assembly: GCA_036653215.1. Lineage (GTDB taxonomy): Bacteria > Bacteroidota > Bacteroidia > Bacteroidales > Rikenellaceae > JADFUS01. The sequence continues at coordinate 35,071 of JAVVUK010000001.1, read as the reverse complement.
GTTATAACCTTTAATAGAGATTTATATTTATCGTGCTCCTCATCATGATACATGGTGCGAGATCGTTTGCCGATCATCATGAGTGCAGGACGAAATAATGAGTCTCTTTTAAGCCATAAAGAGGCTGTTGCTAAGGCGTGTGGTGAGCCATAAAAAAGCATGGTGGCTGCGTTATCAGCTATTTCTGAAGAGTGAAAGCTGTTGCTCCATGTCTCCATTTGGTCTTGTGTTACATCCTTTGGGGTGTCTATATATATTGCCGCTAACTTAAGTTCACGTATTTCACTCTGAAATATGAAAAGGGCTAATTCGTGGTTGCCACTGAGTTTTAGGGCTTCTTCTTTTATGCGAGGTAGTGATACACCATAGCTAAAAAAAGGCTCTTTGCCACTGTAACGAAGCATTCCTTCGACTACAGCACCGTTCATCTCAGAGCGTAACTCGGATAACAGTTCGGTACGTGTTTTTGTAAAAAGTTCGTTCTTAATATCCATAATAAATAAAATTAAACAATATATTGTCCCGCAAAGATAAGGTAAAAGTAATATAAAAGTGAAGAAAGTAAGTGTAGTTATTTTAAACTGGAATGGTCTTGCGTTAATGCAAAGGTTTTTACCATCGGTGGTTAAATATACCCCCAATGATATTGCCGATGTCGTAATTGCTGATAATGGGTCTGACGATGGTTCATTAACGTGGCTAAAAGATAATTTCCCGGATGTGAAAATTATCTCTTTAGATAAAAATTATGGATTTACAGGTGGCTATAATCGTGCTTTAGAACGTGTAAAAACTCCATATTATATGCTACTCAACTCCGATGTTGAGGTAAAAGAAGATTTTGTCACGCCTCTTTTAAGTGTCATGGAGGCTGACCCGGAAATAGCTGTTGTTATGCCTAAGATCCTATCACAAAAAGAGCCTAATATGTTTGAATATGCAGGTGCGGCAGGAGGGTTGGTTGATAAGCTTTATTATCCTTTTTGTAGAGGTCGAATATTAGATAGGGTAGAGGAAGATAAAGGTCAATATGATGTTCCGTGTCGGATATTTTGGGCTTCAGGGGCTGCTTTTTTTGTCAGAAGCGAAATTTTTAATTTCTATGGAGGTTTTGATGATGATTTCTTTGCCCATTGTGAGGAGATAGATCTTTGTTGGAGGTTTCAGAGAGGAGGATATAAAATTATGTATGAGCCGAGTTCTCGTGTCTTTCATCTTGGTGGAGCTACTCTTGAAAACAGCTCTCCGAGAAAGTTGTATTACAACTTCCGAAACAGCCTTGTTATGATACATAAAAATGCGCCAAGAGGTAAGGTGTTTAGTATTATTGTTAAGCGTATGCTCTTTGATGGGCTTATAGCCATGTCGTATCTCCTAAAGAGGAAACCTGATTATTTCTTTGCTGTGGTAAAGGCGCATATCGAATATTATAAAAATAGAAAATCTACTATCTTAAAACGTCAAAGGTTGATCTATGGCGGTATTACAGAACGTCCACCTAAAGGACAGAGAGATGTTTTAGTGGCGTTTTATGCCATAAAGAAGTGACTTTTAAAATATTTTCAGTATCTTTGTAGTTCATATAAGTGTAAAGAAAAATTTAAAAATAAAAAATAGTTATGACAAAACCCTTAAAAATCGTAGTTTTGGCAAAGCAAGTGCCAGATACCAGAAATGTGGGTAAAGACGCTATGAAAGCCGATGGCACTGTTAACAGAGCTGCTTTGGAGGCGATCTTTAACCCTGAGGATTTGAACGCTTTAGAGCAAGCTATAAGGTTGAAAGAGAAGTATGAAGGAACGACAATCACAATTCTTACAATGGGTCCTTCACGTGCTGCTGACATAATTAGAGAATCTATGTTTCGTGGTGCTGATGATGGGGTGCTTCTTACGGATCGTGCTTTTGCAGGGTCAGATACTTTAGCCACTTCATATGCACTTTCTTGTGCTATAAGAAAAATTAATCCAGATATTATAATTGCCGGTCGTCAAGCTATCGATGGAGATACTGCTCAAGTAGGTCCTCAAGTGGCTGAAAAGTTAGGTCTTCCACAAGTTACATATGCTGAAAACATCAAAGGAATTGATGAAAATGGTCTTGTGACAATAATACGTCGTTTAGCAAATGGAGTTGAGGTTGTCCAATCGCCATACCCTCTTGTTGTGACTGTAAATGAGTCTGCTCCATCATGCCGTCCTCGTAATGCACGTCGTGTTTTAAAATATAAACACGCAAAGACCGTTACTGAATTACAGTCTTTGGATGAAGACTATATGAGTAACTTACGTCCTGAAAGACCATACCTAACTATCGTTGAGTGGGGTGTTTCGGATGTTGACGCTAAGGCAAATGAGCTTGGGCTTTTAGGTTCTCCTACAAAAGTTAAAAGCATAGAGAACGTTGTATTTCAAGTGAAAGAGTCTAAGGTATTATCTTCTTCGGACGCTGATATGCAGGTGCTTATGCAGGAATTAATATCTAACCACACTATTGGTTAAAACCTAAATATAAACGTAGAAAAGTAATGAATAATATATTTGTATATTGCGAAATTAGCGAAGGTGCTAAAGTTGCAGAAGTGTCGTTAGAGCTTTTAACAAAAGGTAGGTCTTTAGCTAATACTTTAGGGTGTAAGTTAGAGGCAATAGTGCTTGGAGATAAACTTAAAGGCGTAGAAAAAGAACTTTCAAAATATGGTGTCGATATAATACATAAGGGAGAAGCAGAGTACCTATATCCATATACTACTCTTCCTCATGCGGCTATTGTATGTGGTATTTTCAAACAAGAAAAGCCTCAAATCGCCCTTATGGGAGCCACTGTTATAGGACGTGACCTTGGTCCTCGTGTCTCGTCGGCGTTACATAGTGGTCTTACAGCAGACTGTACCTCTCTTGAAATAGGTGACCACGAAGATAAAAAAGAAGGTAAGTCATATAAAAATCTTCTTTATCAGATACGTCCTGCTTTTGGAGGAAATATTATCGCTACAATTGTCAACCCTGAGTGCCGTCCACAAATGGCGACTGTTCGTGAGGGGGTAATGAAAAAAGAGGAGGTCTCTTCTGTAAAGCCTGCTGAGGTGAAAACTATTGATGTCGGTAGCTTTGTTCAAGATAGCGATCGTGTAGTTGCTGTAATTGAGCGTCACATTGAGAAGTTAGACATAAATATTAAAGATGCCAACATCATTATTGCTGGTGGTTATGGCGTTGGTTCAAAAGAAGGTTTCGATAAGTTACATGAACTTTCAAAAGTTATCGGAGGTGAGGTTGGTGCTTCACGTGCTGCTGTGGATGCTGGTTTCTGTGAACACGCACGTCAGATTGGTCAAACAGGGGTAACGGTGCGTCCTAAGTTATATATCGCTTGTGGTATATCGGGTCAGATACAACATACTGCAGGTATGGAAGAGTCGGCTATGATTATATCAATAAATAACGACCCACACGCTCCAATCAACAAATTAGCGGACTATGTAGTTGTTGGTGATGTGAACCAAATTATACCAAAGATGATTAAGTATTATAAAGAAAACACAAAATAAGATGGCGAATTTCTTTTTAGATAATAAAGACTTACAATACTATCTCGATCATGAGTTGATGAAAAAGATAGTCACTCTCAAGGAAAACAACTTTGAGAATGCCGCTTCCGATGAGCTTGCTCCTGCAAATTTTGAAGATGCGATGGATAACTATCGTAAAATCATGGAGATCGTAGGTGAGATATGTGCTGATACTCTTGCTCCAAATGCCGAAGGTGTTGATGCCGAAGGTCCTCGTGTAGAAAATGATAGGGTTATATATGCTTCAGGAACACAAATAAATCACGATACTTTTAAAGAGGCTGGTCTTTATGGGCTTTCTCTTCCTCGTGAATATGGCGGTTTAAACGTGCCTCTTGCTCACTTCTCTATGGCGTGTGACCTTATAGGTCGTGCTGATGCTGGATTTAGCAATATTTTTGGTCTTCAAGACTGTGCAGAGACTCTAAACGAATTTGCGTCTGAAGAGCAAAAAAGAGAGTTTTTACCTCGTGTTTGTAAAGGTGAGACTTGTGCTATGGATCTTACAGAGCCGGATGCAGGGTCAGACCTTCAAGCGGTACAACTTAAGGCACACTATGATGAAGCTCGTGGAACATGGCTTTTAAATGGCGTTAAGCGTTTTATAACTAACGGAGATGCTGAAATAGCTCTTGTCCTTGCTCGTAGTGAGGAGGGGACAAGTGATGGACGTGGTCTTTCTATGTTTGTGTACGACAAAAAACACATGGCAGTCAAGGTTAGACGTATAGAACATAAACTCGGAATTATAGGGTCTCCTACTTGCGAACTTGTCTTTACAGACGCTCCATGTGAGCTTGTTGGTTCTCGTAAAATGGGACTTATACGTTATGTGATGGCTCTCATGAACGCTGCTCGTCTTGGTATTGGTGCTCAGAGTGTTGGTATTGCCGAAGTGGCTTACCGTGAGGGACTTCAATATGCTAAGGAACGTAAACAATTTGGAAAATCGATTATCGAGTTTCCTGCTGTTTATGAGTTGCTTACCAATATGAGGGCTCGCCTTTGTGCTTCTCGTGCCATGTTATACGAAACAGCAAACAATGTAGACCTATATAAAACATACTATCATATATCTAAAAAGCGTAAGCTTACAGAAACAGAAAATGCAGAGATGAAATATCACTCTAAAGTTTCAGATGCTTATACTCCGCTTTTAAAGATGATGTCGAGTGAATATGCAAATAGTATAGCTTACGACTCTCTTCAGATACATGGTGGCTCAGGGTTTATGATGGATTACCCTATACAACGTCACGTGCGTGATGCTCGTATCACAAACATATATGAGGGTACTACACAACTTCAAGTTGTGGCTGCCATTAAAGGTATCACCTCAAAGACCTTTGAAGAAAAGATGGTCGAATATGAAAGTGGCAAATGCCTTGATGTCAACAAGCCTCTAATGAAGAAATTGGTTGCTATGCGTAAAGAATATGTCGCTATGGTAGACTATGTAATGGAACTTGATGACAAAAATGAATATTTAGACTTCCATGCTCGTAGGCTTACAGAGATGGCAGGACATACAATATTAGGACATTTGCTTCTTCGTCGTGCTAATGCTGCCGAAATAGAATCTGAAGTAGAAGAATATAGCCATTTAGCTGCTGCATATATAAAAGACGGATTTGCTAAAAATGCAGGATTTGCCGCTTATATAAAAGATAATGGTGTAGAAGACCTTTCTATCTTTAGTGCTGTTAAAGGAGAGCAAGAGTAGTTATAGTTATGAAAAGGTTCTTTTTGCTCGTTTTATTCTTGGTGCTCATTGTTTCGTGTAGTGCTAAAATAGACCCTTATTATGTTGAGTATCCCTTTGAGATGGTCAATAACAGTGGTGTTCGAGTAGATCTTACCTTTGAAGCTAACAGTTCTCTTCCACAAAAGGTGGTCTTGCAAAATGGTGAGATTCTTAGGTGGCGAACTAATAGTAGTGTCTATGCTTGGCCTTTTGATAATGTAGATACCATTGCTGTCGTTGTCCGTTATGATGACACTCATGTTGTTAAATATGGTGTTGGGAATGGGCTGACTAAAAGTCGCTGTCCCGGTATGATAAACAACTATGTCGAAAGGAAGCTTGGTGATATGATATATCAATATCGGTATACATTCACTGAAAAAGACTATGAAAATTCTCTAAATATTAAGTAACAAAAAGCCCACAGTTATGTGGGCTTTTTTTATGTTTAACACCAATCTGTGTTTATATCTATTGCGATCTTATCTTTATAGTTATCTTTATTTATATGTGATGTTATGTTCGCTATTGTCTCTTTTATGTCTGCTGTGTTGTTCCCACGTGGTATGCGTATTGTTATATTTAGGATGTATAGATTGCGTATTTTGTCTATAAGCGGAACCTCCATATTTTGAATACAATAAGGAAGTTTATCCTTTAATAAGAGTGCTATTTTCTCTGTTGCTTCATGTAGTAAGTCGTTATTTTCATGTCGTAATACGATCTTTATAATACGGCTGAAAGGTGGATAGGTAAACTCTTTGCGTGTCTTAATCTCTTGGTTATACATAGAGATGTAGTCTGCGTTTTTGATGAATGTGAAGAGTTCGTTTTCAGGATGAGAGGTTTGTATTATCATTTCGCTATCTCTGTTATTACGAGATGTGCGTCCTGCGAATTGTGATAATAATTGGAATGTGCGCTCTGTGGATCTGAAGTCTGGATAGTTTAGTGAGGTGTCTATGTTTACGACACAGGTCAACGTGGCGTGTGGAAAGTTAAATCCTTTTGCCATTATGTGTGTCCCCACAACTATGTTTTTCTCTCCTTTAGCGATCGCTCTTATCGTGTTTTTAAACTCTTTATAGTCTCTCATGCTCTCTCCGTCTAAGCGAGCTATGGTTGCTGAAGGGAAAAATTTGCCTATTTTTTCTTCTACGTTCTCTGCTCCTATGCCATGAAGAATCATCTTCCCTTTACAGAGAGGACATATTTTAGTGGCATCTCTTTTTTCACCGCAATAGTGGCAAGCAAGGGTTATATTGCTTTTGTGAAAGGTTAGGGTGGTGTTACACTTCGAGCAGCTTGGTGTCCATGAACAATTTTCACATTCCATGTATGAGGCAAAGCCACGTCTGTTGTGTAGAATTAAAGTTTGCCCTTTTGCCTCTATGTTCTCTTTTATCTTGGTTAACATAAAACAACTAAAGTAGCGTGTGTCGTATCTGTATCCATATACCTGTTTGTCTTTTGCCGCTATATGTCGACGATCTATTATTGTTATCTTGGGAGGTTGTGTTTTTCCGAACCTTTCAGTTAGTGATACTAAATTGTATTTGCCAGCCTCACAGTTGTAGTAACTTTCTATTGAGGGAGTTGCACTTACGAGTAAAACGTCACATCCGTATATCGTGCCCATCATCACGGCTGTGTCACGAGCGTTGAAATATGGACGTTTGTCGTTTTGTTTATAGTTACCTTCATGTTCCTCATCGACAATGATGAGTCCTAAGTCTTTAAACGGTAGTGAGATGGCGTTACGTGTTCCGATAACTACAACCGCCTTTTGAGTTAGTATTTTGTTATATGTGTCGTGTCTTTTACTGCTGCTTTCTAAGGCGTTGTATGTCAAAACACGATCTTCAAAGCACTCTTTTATGCGTTCTGAAATTTGTGTGGTTATGGCAAGCTCCGGAAGAAGAACAAGGGTTGTCTTTCTTTTTTCTATGTTTTGGGCTATCTGATGTAGGTATATTTCGGTCTTTCCGCTGCCTGAAACGCCATATAAAAGTATGGGTTTACCCTCTTTTCTCTTTGTCGTTATTTCATCGGATGCCTTCTGCTGTGTCGCTGTTAGTTCTTTTAAAGATGTGACTATGTCTTTACTTTCTTGAGCCTCATGATCCTCAAAACGAGATACTTCGTGTTCGCCTATTGCTCCGTTACTTATTAACGCTTTTATTATGGCTTGCGAAAAAGGGAAATCTTTACGCCATATTTTGCCATCGCAGTTTTTTATATGCTCTAATGCTTCTTGTTGCTTTTTGGCTTTTGAAGATGCTGCTTCTTTATTTATAAGAAATAGCTCTTTGCGTCTTATTATGCTTTTCGATTTGTCATAATTTAATTTCCCATCTTCAATTTTTCCATTTATGCGTAAAGACGGAGGAAGAAAATATTTCATCACCTCACCGAGAGTACACACGTAATAGTCTGCAATCCACTGCCATAGCTCTATTTGTTGAGTGGTGATAATAGGTTTTGTGTCTATAATTTCGCTTATATCTTTTGTTTCATATTGAAATTCCCTCTCCGAGCTAATACGTATCACTATTGCTGCAAATACCCTTTTGGACCCTATATTTACCGCCACACGTCCACCAACGACAATACGACTACACCACTGCTCAGGAACTGAATATGTGAGTAGCTTGTCTAAATATAGAGGTAACAGTACTTCTATGTACATGGTTATAGTATTCGGGAATATTTTTTATTTATAGTCTTGCGGCTTTCGTTTAAGGCATCTATCTGTTTTAAGATAGAGAGGTCGCCCTCCTCTTCCAGTTTTGCTGTTAGTCCCTTTATTAGTTTTTCTATTATTTTTAACTTATAGAGGGCTAACATTTTAGGGACAAGAATATCGAGGCGTGGTTGATATGTGCCGTCTTTATTTTCATCATCTGAAATGTTAAATTTGTTCCATATCTTACTTGAGTGATATTTATCCTCATCTGTCATTATGGTGATCACAAATTCTGATATTGCAGGGTTGCTGTGGTTTATAAAGTTTATGGCCGATATGTTATTTTCCGTATCATTACCCATAAGCTCTTTATACTCTCTAAATATAACTTCGCAAATAGGATCTGTAAATGTGAGATTGTCAATCTCTATCTCATCAATTATCGTTTGCGCTATATTTAACTCAACAGGCTCTTGGCGAGGAAGCGTATATGTTATGCTTTGACTCCCATTACGCAAAAGACAAGTGACAATTTCTTTTTCAAGCTCTGTTATATTTTCGGTGTCGTTCTTGTAAGTAACTCTTTTAGGAGCTGCTTTTATGTTTTCCTCAATAGACTTGTTGTAGAGGTGTATCCCTTGACTCGCTGCTGGTGAAGAGATGCTTCTCTTTGTGACTTCTTGATTGACAAGAGTCTCATCTACTTCGAGCAGACGACTACACTCTTTTACATATTGAGAACGGATAATGCGATCCGGAATTTCAGCTATCGAGGCTATTATGTCGCTTATTACCGAAGCTCTTCCTATGGGGTCGTTTTTCGTGTCTTTTATGAGAAGTTTAGTCTTAAAAGACATGAAATCTTCTTCGTTATCTATTATATATTTGTTTGTCTCCGCCGCCGAGTGACTGCGAGCGTAAGAGTCGGGGTCTTCACCTTCAGGCATAAGCACCACACGTACATTCATGCCCTCTCTAAGTATCATGTCTATGCCTCGAAGAGAGGCTTTTATGCCGGCAAAGTCGCTGTCGTAAATAACGGTTATGTTATTTGTGAAACGCTTAATTAGCTTTATCTGATCTGTTGTGAGGGATGTCCCGGACGATGCTACAATGTTTTCTATGCCGGATTGGTTCATAGATATTACATCTGTATAGCCCTCAACTAAGATACATCTGTTTTCTTTGACTATTGCTTTACGAGCATAGCTGATGCCATATAGGGTGTAGCTTTTATGATAAATCTCCGATTCTGGGGAATTTAGATATTTGGCTTTGCTCTTGTCGCTGCCCATTATACGTCCGCCAAAGCCTATAACACGTCCGCTAAGTGAGTGTATAGGAAACATAACTCTTGCTGTGAAACGGTCGTAATAGCCTCTTGTGTCGTGCTTTATGGTAAGTCCGCTTTTTATAAGAAACTCCTCTTTATAACCCTCTTCAAGGGCTTTTAGAGTAAATAAATCTCCTTTCGATGGGCAATATCCAAGTTGAAACTTCTCTATCGTAGCCTCTGTAAATCCACGTTCGTGGAAATAGCTGAGTCCTATGTTGCGCCCCTCACTGCTGTTTTTTAATTTGTCGGCAAAGAAATCACGAGCATAAGAGGTGACGACCATCATGCTCTCACGGTCGTTGTTAGCCAAGACTTCTTCGCTGCTAAGCTCCTTCTCCTGCACCTCAATGCCATATTTCTTAGCAAGATATTTCAATGCTTCGGGATATGTCATGCTTTCATGTTCCATAAGGAAAGAGGTTACATTACCGCCTTTCCCACAACCAAAACATTTGTAATATCCCTTTGATGGAGATACCACAAATGAAGGTGTTTTCTCGTCATGGAAAGGACAGCACGCCTGATAATTGACACCTTTTTTTTTAAGTGTCATAAAGTCGCTTAATACCTCTACTATGTCGGCAGCATTATTTATCTTGTCTACCGTTTGCCTATCTATCATAACCACAAAGATAGATATTTTTTTCGTAAAAAAGATACCACCTAAAAACTGAATTTTTAGGTGGTATCTTTTTATTCAACGTCTATCTTCTTCGATGAGTCGACTGTGATGCCAGCTGGCTTTTTAGGAATTACGATTGTTAAAATTCCGTTTTTCTCCTTTGCCGAGATTTTGTCTTTGTCTATATTATCTGGTAAGATAAGAGTTTGTTGAAAACGAGAGTAGTAGAACTCACGACGCAGATACCTGCTGTTTTTCTCATCCTCCTCTTCGCATGAAGCCTCGTCACAAGGTGGTTTTGTGGTCTCTGTCTCGTCTGTTTTTTTCTTTTTTTCTGTGCATCCACATCCTTTACCCTCTTTGCAATTACAATCTTTTTCCATTGTTATGACGAGTTCATTCTCGTTTTTTACTTCAATGTTAAAGTCATTTTTGCTCATGCCGGGAACAGCGATCTCTACTTTGTAGCCCTCGTCACACTCTAAGATGTTTACCGCAGGAGAGCTCTCTGAGGTTTTTGCTATCCATTCATTGCCCATTAAGTCATTTAAAATGCTTGGCAACCATGATTGATGTCTTTTTGTTGGTAACATATTTTCCGTTTTTAAAAGTTATACTGTTACCACAGTAAATCAAAACACGTGCCATGCTTGGAGACTATGACCTTTATTGTGCATCAAAAAAAGTATCTGGAAAATTAAGTAGGAAAAGGCGTTTTTTAGCACGTGTGATAGCGGTATACAACCAACGTAAAAGCTCTGTGGTCATCTGCTCTTCACCCCATATCATACGATCTACAAAGACGGCATCCCACTGTCCTCCTTGTGCTTTATGACACGTTATGGCGTATGCAAATTTTATTTGTAGAGCGTTCATATATGGGTCTTCTTTCATCTTTTTATACCTCTCACGTTTGCTCTTTATGTTCGCATAATCGCCTTCAACAGCGGCAAATAGACGTTTGTTGTCGTTGTAAGATAGCGATGGGCTTTCCGATGAGAGAGTGTCTAAAAGAAGCTTACATTCGATCTCCACCTCATCAGAGTCTGGAAAACGGAGCGACGCATCTACAAAACGAAAACCATATATTTCTTGATATTTCTTGATGCGTCTCACAACGGCAATGTCTCCATTGGCTATAAAATCGCCATCGCCTTGTTCTTCCTTGTCTGGCGTGAGAGAATAGTGATAGTTGTTTTTCACAACCATAAGCATATCCGAAGAGTCTATTTCCTCTTCTTGAAACATCACACGGCTACGAATGGCTTGGTTAAAGCGGTTGGCTTGTTTGTTAGATCGGGTTATGACGATGCAGTTTCCTTGTCCATATGTAGAATACATATTTTCTAAAGTCTCAAGGAAGTCTGTTCCTTCTATGCGTTGAAAATCGGGATATTTAAGGTTGAAATGAGGAAAACCGCCGTTTCCCTTTTCTATAAGTAGACGGCACAGGGTTGCGTTATATAATATTCCTGAATTTAGCTCTTGACGCACCACCTGACGTATCTCTACAAAACGTGTAGGGGCAAATTGGTCTAACTCATTCACATTTAAAGCAGGACTTATGTCGCTACCTACAGGAGGAAGCTGAGCTTTATCCCCAACAAGGATTATTTTTCCGTTATCTCCAGCTGCCACATATTCAATTAGGTCTTGAAGCAGGTTTCCAGAGCCAAAAATGTTGTTTTCGTAAGAGGAAGACGAGATCATAGAAGCCTCATCAATTATGAAAAAAGCATTATGCGACTTGTTAAAGTTGAGAACAAACGACTCTATGGTTGCCGATTTTTGACGATATATCTTTTTATGGATGGTTAAAGCCTCAAAAGATGAATAATAACTCATAACTTTTGCGGCACGTCCAGTTGGTGCTAAAAGAAAGCATTGTCTTTCTAATTGATGTAGGGTTGTGGCAAGAGCAGAAATTATAGATGTCTTTCCTGTTCCTGCATATCCGTTGATAATGAGTATGTTAGAGCTGTCACCACCTGCGACAAACTCTCCTAAAACTGATATTAAAGCTTTTTGATCGTCGGTAGTTACGAAGCCAAAATTGCCTTCTATTTTCTTTTCTATAAACGTTGATAGCATATTGTTGTAAAGATAATGTAAAAAATATTTAAAAAAAATTGATTTTATATATTACTGTATTCTTTTTTTTATAACTTTGCAGAGCGTATTGTTGAAATCCGAATTAAATAAAAATATAAAATAATAAAAATGAAAACAGTAATAAAAGTTGTTTTGCTTGTTGCAATAATCGGCCTTGCTTATTGGGTATATCGTATCCCTGCGGCCACTGTAGAGTTTCAAACAGCCTTAGCGTCTCGTCAAAAGGAAGTTGTACAAAGACTTAAGGATATTCGTGATGCCGAACGTGCATACAAACGTAACTACAACAAATACACCGGTAGTTTCGACACTCTTATCATGTTCTTAAAGAACGATAGTCTTGTTTACGAAAAGTCTATGGGTTCTTTGGATGACTCATTAGCTGTTGCTCAAGGTCGTGTTAAGACTGAGAAAATAAAAATGGCAATAAGAGACACTATCTTTTCTGGTCGTAATGTAAACTTTGACGATTTGAGATATGTACCATTCACAGAAAATGTAGAATTTGAACTTGGTGCTAAGGAGGTGAAAACAGAATCTTCAGTTATAGTTCCTATATTTGAAGCAAAAACTCCTTATACTGTGTTTATGCAAAGTGTAGGAAATGATCAAGAGATAATAAACCTTGTTGACAGATATACATCTATGGATAAATATCCTGGTCTTAAGGTCGGTTCGTTAACATCTCCTAATAACGATGCAGGAAACTGGGAAGATTAATTATCTTCATATCAGTTTTTAGAAACTAAAATAAAATATGGAAGTTATATCTTTCGCTTCGAAAAATAACGCTACAAAAGGTTTGTCCATTCAGTATTCGCTGAATGGACTCTCTTTTTATCGTCATGACACAAACACACTCGCCTCAGTAGAGATATGTGGTGGTGAAGATGCGGCATTACTGCTATCCTCGAAAATAGATAGTGGCGTATGTCTATTCCAACGTGCCAACTTACTAATATCTACCGATAGGTTTGTCGCTGTGCCAAATGATATTTACGACTCTACATACGACAATGACTATCTCTTTGTGAAAAACATAGTGTGTGAAAAAGGGGAGACCCTGCTTCATACAAGCTCTTGTAACATCTCTTTCTTGACAGTAGTAGATAGTAAACTCCTTGAGAGTGTGCGTCTTACAGCCGAGAGTTCGGAGATGGTAAATGCTCTTCAATATGTGTTGGAGGCTGGAATGTGGAGTGCGACGAAGAGCAAAAAGGGAATGCTCTTTATTTCTATATTTAACAACGTCTTTAGTTACGCCTTTTTTAAGAAAAATAGCTTAATCGCTTTTGATACCATTGCCGGATGTGACTTTAACAATCTCATATCTGTGGTCTCTTTGCTAAACCAACTTTACGATATAGACAAGGTCGTATCTCTCTTTGATGAGAAAGAGCTTTTCCCATTGGCCTTTAAGCGTCATTCCAAGAAAGTAGAAGGCACGCCTTTTGCAAAATATTTTGAACAACAATATAAATAGAAAATGAGAATTGTCGGTGGAAAATATAGAGGTAGGGTAATAACACCCCCCTCTTCCTTTAAGGCACGTCCTACGACGGATTTTGCTAAGGAAAACCTCTTTAACGTACTTAATAACATCATAGATTTTGAGGAATGTGACGTGTTAGACCTCTTTGCTGGAACAGGAGCCATAGGTTATGAGTTTGCCTCACGTGGTGCTAAAAAGGTGACAAGCATAGAAAGCGACTTCCATCATAGCCGTTTCATAGCCGAGACAATAGAAAAGTTAGAGATAGAAAATATGTCGGTCGTAAAGACTAATGCTTTTGTATTTGTAAAGAGAGTGAAGGCTTCGTGGGACATCATATTTGCAGATCCTCCATATGCCCTTGAAGGCATAGATGAACTTCCTAATATCGTATTCTCCCGTGATATGTTATCGCCCGATGGGCTTTTTATATTTGAACATTCTAAAGATAAAGACTTCTCTTCACATCCTCATTTCACTGAGAAGAGAGTGTATGGAAGTGTAAATTTCTCCTTCTTTAAATAATAATCAAAGTCTTGGGTTGTTGGAGTGTATAGACGCTCGGCATCTTACCGTTACTTTATTGAACGACCATTTTGTCGTTTATCATGGCGTGGTTATAGGTTTGTAAGAAAGCCTTGCCCTTGCGTTCAATTTTATCTCTAATTTCAATTTTCTTGTCAAGGAGGTTGTCCTTAAGCTGCCAGTCGTGTTTATAGTCGTATAGAGCGGTGCTTTTTTCTCCGTTAAAGGTGAGTAGGTAATCGCCATAATAGATCTCGTATTCGCTATTATAATAGGTTACAGCGAAAGCATCTTCCTCGCTCTCGGTGAGTAGTGATGTTCCGAAGCTGAAGAATGGCTTATCGTATGATAGATATTCCAGTATTGTAGGTAGTATATCTATCTGCTGTATTGTTTGTTCTCTCTCGCCTTTAAGATCTCCATTGGGAGTATAGAAGACGATAGGTATGTAAAATCTACCATATGTAGTCTTATACATATCGTAATATTCAAGATTTGTATGGTCTGCTGTGATTACAAAAATGGTGTTTTCATACCATCCTTGTTTTTTTGCTGTCTCAAAGAATTTACGTAGTGCCATGTCGCTATAACCTATTGCTTGGTGCATAGGGATGTTTCCCTTGTCAAAGGAACCTTCATATTTTGCAGGTACCTTATATGGGTGGTGAGACGAGGCGGTAAAGAGGGTAGCAGCAAAAGGCTCTTGCAGGGTGCTTAGGTTATGAGCCATAAATTGCATGAAAGGCTCATCCCAGATAGCCCACATCCCATCAAAGTCGTTGTCGTTGTTATACTCATCTTTCCCAATATATAATTCGGTGCCTATTTTTTTGGAAAAGGCTAAAAAGCCCATTGACCCATTTGGTGCTCCATGATAAAAAGCTGTTGTATATCCCTCACCTCCCAAGAGGCTGTTTAGAGAAGCAAACTTGTTATGTGAATATGCAGACAGAATGAAAGGCTTTGTGAATGACGGTATTGAAGCCATGATTGAAGCCATAGCATCGATAGATTTTTTGCCATTGGCAAAGGCGTGTTTAAAATAGAGGCTCTCGCCAATTAAAGAGTCTAAAAATGGGGTGTATCCTTTATAACCTTTTATGTTTTCGTCTTTGTTGAGTGCTCCTACATACTCTCGTCCAAAGCTTTCCAAAATTATGACAACCACATTTTTCTTATTCATGGAAGTAGTGTCTTTAGGAGTGTGTATGGGCGAATATATAGTTTTTAAAGTGTCCGTATCATAAAAATGATATTCGTTGAGCTTTTCTTGTCCTATGGTGCGGTATATGGAAAAAGGAGTGTTGAGAACGATAAATTCCTCTCCTGCATTTGTGATGTATTCTGTTGCGTTACTTATAGTTATAGGTCTGGTGCTATGGGCATATCCTCCACGTACCCCTCCGATGAATAGGAATATAGCCAACGCCAACATGAAAAGTGAGATGGGGTAGTATAGAAGTTTAGATTTTATCTTGGTATGCCCTATCACGACTCTGTCATAGAGCCAAATCATGAGATAGATCAACGGAACGATGACAAAGAGAAGATACCAATAGTCGGCAAAGAATTGCCAAAACATAGATCCTATGTTGGTCTCGTTTTTGAACTCGTTGAATACCATAGAGGTAGTTCTTCGAAAGGTGTATTTGAAATATATATAATCTACCGTATTAACAATTAAAGCGGCACTGTTGGTGATTATAAATATATATTTTGCTACTTTTTGGTATCTCTTATTCTCACGTATCTTAAAAGGAAAAAATTCTAATACTATGTAAATGGCATTTGTATATAGGAGTGCCGCAAGGTCAAAAACAAAACCTCCTCTCATGACTTTAAGGTATGAAGAGAAGGAGGTGTCGCTAAAGCTGTCTATATTAAAAAGGTAAAAGCCAAGTCTGCTAATTTGGAAAATGAGCATCATGACTATAAATCGGTATATCGTTGCTATATAGATGTTTGTCTCTATCTTATTCTTTGCTGCTTTCATTGCTTGTAAATTGGCTTACAAAATTTGTCAGTTCCACAAAATCATCTACACTGAGCACTTCTGGGCGTAGAGAGAAAAATTTATGAGTCCCTTCCACACAAGGGAAGGATGCCATGATGGTATTTCTTATGGTTTTGCGACGATGGAGGAATGTCGCTTTTACAACTTGACGAAAGAGAACTTCGTCACATCCTAAAGAGGTACGTGAGTTACGGGTCAATCTTATAACGGCACTTTTTACCTTTGGGGGTGGGTTAAATACATTTTCATCAACGGTAAAGAGGTATTCTATATCGTAATATGCCTGTAGAAAGACGCTTAATATCCCATATTCCTTTTTTCCGGGAGCATGAACAATCCGTTCAGCAACCTCTTTTTGTATCATCCCTACTGAAAGAGGCACTAAATCTCTATTTTCAATAATCTTAAAATATATCTGTGATGATATGTTGTAAGGGAAGTTTCCTATTATATTTACCCCGTTTGGAAAAAGGGCTTGTATGTCCATCTTTAGAAAGTCACCCTCAAGCAAGTTGGGGGTTAAAGAAGGTATGTTTTCCTTTAAATATTCGATGCTCTCTCCGTCTACCTCAACAGCATATAAGTTAAGTTCGGGACGATTTATTAGAAATTGTGTTAAGACCCCAGTTCCTGGTCCTACCTCAAGAGTGTCTTTGCAATATGTGTCGTTTATGCTGTTTGCAATACGTTCTGCTATTGATAAATCTTTTAAAAAGTGTTGCCCCAAATACTTCTTTGGCTTTACATACATTATATTAGTGTGTTAGGTTAGGTGTGGCTTAGTTGCCTACTTCGGATAAGAATTTTATTCTGATGAGCCTTATCTCCTCTTCGGAATATTCGGCACTAAATTCAGATATGGCATCTTCTAAAGAGTCTGTTTGTGCCTCTTTGAAATATTGATAAATGTCGCCTACCTTATCGTCGTCCATAACCATCTTTATGTAGTAGTCGATGTTGATTTTGGTTCCCGAATTTACTATCGCTTCAATTTCAGATAACAACTCGTCCATAGAAAGACGTTTCGCATCGGCAATATCTTCAAGTTCCATTTGTCGGTCTATGCTTTTGATGATGTAAACTTTATTTTCACTCTTGTTTACAACGCTCTTGACGACAAAATCGTGAGGACGGCTGATGTCGTTTTCCTCTACATATTTCTTTATTAGTTCAATAAATTCGTTGCCATATTTGTGAGCTTTCCCTTTGCCTACACCCGTGACGTTGTAAAGCTCTTCCATAGTTGTAGGATAGAGGGTTGCCATGTCATCTAATGACGGTTCTTGGAAAATCACAAATGGAGGTAGGTTGTGCTTTTTAGCAACTGACTTTCTTAAGTCTTTTAACATTTGTAGTAGGGTATCATCGGCAGCACTTCCTCCACGAGGGGCTGTAACGATGACATCATCTCCACTGCCTTCTGGATATACGTTATCAACGCTTATCATGACTGATGATGGGTTTTTAATATATTTGTAACCATTCTCGCTCACAGAAAGAAGCCCATAATTTTCAATATCTTTGTCTATATATAGGTTTATTAATGCACGGCGAATAATGGTGTTCCAATATTTGTCGTCTTTGGCTTTACCAACGCCAAAGCATTTTAGTTTATTGTGCTTATATGATTTGACCGCTTCGGTCGCTTTTCCGATAATTACATTGATTAGATAATCGATCTTAAATCTTCCTCCAATTTCTTGAAGCACCTCTAAGGCTGTGACAAGATCTTCTTTTGCTTCAAATGTAGCTTTTGGATGAAGACAGTTGTCGCAGTTACCACAATTTTGAGGTTCATAAACCTCTCCAAAATAGTGAAGCAGTGACTTACGACGACAAGTAGATGACTCGGCATAAGCGGTTGTTTCTTGTATTAGAAGTTTCCCTATTTCTTGTTCAGAGATAGGTTTCCCTTGCATAAATTTCTCTAACTTTTGTATGTCTTTATAACTGTAAAACGTTATGCAGACTCCCTCGCCTCCGTCACGCCCTGCACGTCCTGTTTCTTGATAATACCCCTCAAGGCTCTTGGGCATATCGTAGTGTATTACAAAACGAACATCCGACTTGTCAATGCCCATTCCAAAGGCTATTGTGGCGACAATGACATCTACCTCTTCTTTTAAAAAGCGATCTTGGTTTAATGCTCTTTGTGTGGTGTCCATGCCTGCATGGTAGGCTAAAACTTTGATGCCGTTTACTTGAAGAGCATTTGTGACCTCTTCAACCTTTTTGCGGCTTAGACAATAGATGATCCCCGATTTATGAGGATTTTGTTTTATGTATTTTATTATCTCGGTCGTGGGATTTACCTTTGGTCTTATTTCATAATAAAGGTTGTCTCTATTGAAAGAAGATTTGAATACTTTAGCATCCTCCATTCCGAGATTACGTTGTATGTCAAGTTGAACCTTAGGCGTTGCTGTTGCCGTTAATGCTATTATTGGAGCTGGAGCAATCTCGCTTATTATAGGTCTTATGCGTCGATATTCGGGGCGGAAGTCGTGTCCCCATTCTGAGATACAGTGTGCCTCGTCTATGGCATAGAAAGAGATTTTTAGACCTTTAAGCAGGTTTATGTTGTCTTCTTTTGTGAGGGACTCAGGGGCAAAATAAAGTAGTTTTGTCTTTCCGCTATTTATGTCGCTATGTACTTTGGCAAGAGCCGATTTGTTTAATGATGAATTTATGAAATGGACTACGCTGTCGTCTTCAGAAAAGGCTCTCATAGAGTCGACCTGGTTTTTCATAAGTGCTATAAGCGGGGATATGACTATCGCTACACCATCCATTATCAATGCTGGTAGTTGGTAACATAAAGACTTACCTCCTCCCGTTGGCATGAGTACAAATGTGTCGTTCCCCTCCAATAGATTTTGGATTATGGCCTCTTGGTTACCTTTAAAGGTATCAAATCCGAAATTATTTTTAAGATGTTCTTTTATAGAAATATCTAACTTCATTAGCTCTTTTTTTATGGCATTACAATAAAATGGTTTTTGATTTTGTTATGCCTCTTTTAGTCATGTAATTATCATATATGATTAAAAAGTCATCAATAAATAGTAATACAAATTACTCATTTTAGAAAAACTACATTACCTTTGTGCAAATATAACAAATTCTTTTAAATAAAAAAACAACATTGTTTTGAAAAAAAATTTTGATGTAAAACTCTTTGCTTGTGAGGTGATAAGAAAAGAGGTTGAGGCAATAGACTTTTTGAAGAACTTTATCGATGATACTTTCGTTAATGTCATCAATATACTATACAATAGTAAAGGTCGTGTGATATTGACAGGTATCGGTAAAAGTGCTATTATAGCAAATAAAATAGTTGCTACCTTAAATTCTACCGGCACGCCTGCTCTTTTTATGCACGCTGCCGATGCTATACATGGCGATCTTGGTATGATACAGAGGGACGATGTGATAATCTGCATATCAAAAAGTGGAAACACACCAGAGATAAAAGTCCTTATTCCTCTTATACGTAATCTGAAATACGATAACGTGATAGTGGGTATGGTCGGAAATGACCATTCATATCTTGCTCAAAATTGTGATCATATAGTTAATTCTTATGTTGATCATGAGGCTTGTCCAAACAATCTTGCTCCGACATCAAGCACTACTGCACAACTTGTAATGGGCGATGCTATTGCTATGTCTCTGCTTAAGATGAGAGGTCTGACGGCAGATGATTTTGCTAAGATACATCCTGGTGGTGCGTTGGGGAAACAACTTTATGTACGTGTTATAGATCTTGTAGATGCGGAAAATATACCTTCTGTATCTCCCGATGCTACACTTGAGGAGGTGATAATAGAAATATCTTGTCGTCGACTTGGTGCAACGGCTGTAATAGACAAAAACGGAGTTCTGTGTGGCATAATTACAGACGGAGACTTGCGTCGTATGCTTCAAAAAAGACATGACATAGACAATGTGAAAGCTTCTGAAATAATGACAAAAACGCCATATACCATAGATCCTGAGGAGTTGGCGATCCATGCCTTTACAATCATGGAAAAAAGGAAGATCACACAGCTTCTTGTTGCAGATGAAAATAAAAACTATAAAGGAATAATCCATATCCATGCAATCTTAAATGAGGGTGTAATATAATGGCACACGTGGTAGTTGGTATGTCGGGCGGTGTAGATTCGAGTGTAGCCGCATATATGTTAAAGCAGCAAGGACACCAAGTGTCTGCTCTATTTATGCGTAATTGGCACGACACCACAGGAACCATAACTTCAGAATGTTCATGGGAAGATGATAGGCAATTTGCTGAAATGGTGGCTCGTCGTTTAGATATACCTTTTTATTTTGTAGATCTTAGCGAAGAATATCGTAGTCGTGTTGTCGATTATATGTTTGATGAATATGCTAAAGGAAGAACGCCAAATCCCGATGTGCTTTGCAACCGAGAGATAAAGTTCGATGCCTTTATGAAAGAGGCTCTTCGCTTGGGAGCCGATTTTGTGGCGACAGGTCATTATTGTCGAAAAGAGAGCGTTGAGGTTGATGGAAAGATATATTATCGTCTTCTTGCTGGGCTTGATGACAACAAGGATCAAAGTTATTTCTTATGTCAACTCTCGCAGGAACAACTATCAAAGTCTCTTTTTCCTATTGGAGAGTTGCAGAAGAGTGAAGTAAGGCTTATCGCTGCTCAGCAAAAGTTGGCAACGGCTCAACGTAAAGATTCTCAAGGGATATGCTTTGTGGGAAAGGTCGATTTGCCTGTCTTTTTACAACAGAAGTTAAAGGCTAAAAAGGGTAATATAATAGAAATATCGGATCAGTGGTCGGGATATGCTTTTGGAAAAGAGTATGAGCCATTTATATATAGTGAAGGAGATGGAGTTAAGGTGGGTGAGCATAATGGTGCTCATTTTTACACTATTGGTCAACGTAAAGGGTTGAATGTCGGTGGAAAGCCGGAGCCTTTGTTTATCATAGCCACAGACATCTCTACAAACACAATATATGTAGGTCAGGGACAATACCATAAAGGTCTTTTGCGAAAAGGTCTCTTTATTAGAAAAGATGAGATGCACTGGGTGCGTCCCGATTTAGAAATGACAGATGGTAGTGAAAGTCGCTTTTTGATACGTATCCGCTATCGTCAACCTCTGCAAAAAGGAGTTATGAGAGTTGAAAAAGAGGGCGCATATATAACCTTTGATGAAGAACAACGTGGAATAACACCAGGACAGTTTGCTGCTTGTTATAAGGATGATGAGTTAGTATTTTCAGGTGTTATAAACGAATAAATACGGAAATTACAAATTGTTTTTATGTATAAAATAGTAGAAAAAAAGGAGCTTGCAAAGAATATATTCTTGCTCGATATTTTAGTTCCTCGTGTGGCACAATCTGCTGAGCCGGGACAGTTCGTTATAGTGAAAGTCGATGAACGTGGCGAAAGAATACCGCTTACAATCTGTGACTATGATAGAGAAAAAGGAACTGTAAGGCTTGTCATACAAATTGTTGGAGCCTCGTCGCTCAAAATTTGTAATATGGAAATTGGCGATAGCTTCGATGCTTTTGTCGGTCCTCTTGGTAAACCATCCGAATTTATATATGAAAATATAGAAGATCTTAAAGGTAAGAAAATTCTTTTTATTGCTGGTGGGGTTGGTACAGCACCAGTATATCCTCAAGTGAAGTGGTTGTGGGAAAATGGTGTTAAAGCAGATGTTCTTCTTGGTGCTAAAAACCAAAATCTTGTTATCTTAGAAAAAGAATTAAAAGCTGTTTCAAAAGAGCTTTTTATAGCTACCGACGATGGAAGTCAAGGCTTTAAAGGTTTAGTTACAGATTGTCTTTGTGATCTTATAGACAATAAAGGTAAAAAATATGACCTTGTTATATGTATAGGTCCTATGATAATGATGAAATTTGTATCTTTGACAACGAAAAAATATGGCATAAAAACCATCGTGAGTCTAAATACTCTTATGGTAGACGGAACAGGTATGTGTGGTGCTTGTCGTGTTACGGTTGCTGGGAAAACACGTTTCACTTGTGTCGAAGGACCAGAGTTTGACGGTCATGAGGTGGATTTTGATGAGGCTATGCGTCGTCAAGGTCAATATAAAACTATTGAAAGTCGTAAAGAAAAAGCTCTTCGTGATGAGCTTGCCGGGCACAAATGTAAAGTAGGCTTAAATATATAGTAGTTTATGGCAAAAGAGAAAATAGGTAGGGTTCAAGCCGCAGAGCAAGACCCAAAGGTTAGAGCAACAAATTTTGAAGAGGTTTGTTATGGATATACTCTACAAGAGGCTATGCGTGAGGCATCACGTTGTCTTATGTGCAAAAAGCCACGTTGTGTGGAGATGTGTCCTGTGTCGCTTAAAATCCCGGACTTCATAAATATGCTTGCAAAGGGAGACGTGGAAGGTGCTGCACATAAGGTGAGTGAAGATTCTCTTCTTCCGTCTGTCTGTGGTCGTGTATGTCCTCAAGAGGTTCAATGTGAGGGTAGTTGTATATTAGGTGTTAAGGGTGAGGCTGTATCTATTGGAAAGTTAGAACGTTTTGTTGGCGATTGGGCTAAAGATAATAACATCTATTCTTCTTGTGAGGTTAAACGAAATGGTAAAAAAGTGGCTGTCATAGGTAGTGGTCCTTCGGGACTTGCTTGTGCTGCCGATTTAGCAAAAATGGGATACGAGGTTAAAATTTTTGAAGCTCTCCATACTCCTGGTGGCGTTTTAGAATATGGCATTCCTGAGTTTCGTCTTCCAAAATCACGTATCGTTGCTAAAGAAGTGGAAAATGTTCGTAAATTAGGCGTTGATATAGAATGTAATGTCGTTGTTGGGCGTACTGTAACCATAGACTCACTGATGAATAAAGAGGGATATTCTGCCATATTTATAGGTTCTGGAGCAGGACTTCCCAAATTTATGAATATCGAAGGTGAAAATCTTAATGGGGTGGTGTCGGCAAATGAGTTCTTGACACGTACCAACCTTATGAAAGCCTATGATGGTGATTATGACACTCCTATATATACAGGTCGTAAGGTCGTAGTAGTTGGTGGTGGTAATGTGGCTATGGATGCTGTGCGTACTGCAAAACGTCTTGGTGCTGAGGCGGTAATAGTATATCGTCGTTCAGAAAAAGAACTTCCAGCACGTGTCGAGGAGGTCCATCACTCAAAACAAGAAGGCATAGAGTTTAAAATGCTTACAAATCCTTTACGCATAAATGGAACACAAGAGGGTTGGGTAAATAGCATTACTTGTATTAAAATGGCACTTGGCGATCCCGATGCTTCAGGTCGTCGTTCGCCTGTGGCTATTGAAGGTTCTGAATATGATATAGAATGTGACGTTGTCGTTATGGCTCTTGGCACATCACCAAATCCGCTTATAGCCTCTACAACAAATGGGTTAGAGACAAATCGTTGGGGCTGTATCGTTGCCGATGATGAAAAAGGAGCTACTTCACGAGAGGGCATTTTCGCTGGTGGAGATGCCGTTACAGGTGCTGCAACGGTAATCCTTGCTATGGGTGCAGGACGTAAATCGGCTGTTGCTATTGACCAATATATACAAAATAAAAAATGATAGAATTAGAAAGCAAAGTAAGAAAAGTAAGGAAAGTAGAAGGTCAGGTAGAAAATAAGGTAAAAGAAGCAAAAAAAGCAATACGTGAAAGATTTTGGTTACGACAAGTAGTCATAGCATTCACAGGCTTGTTTGTGATCGTTATGCTATCTGTTATCGCTCTTTCCGTATATACAAAACACGGGCGACAATATGAACTTCCTAACATCGTTGGAATGACTATGGAGGAGGCTGAAGAGGCGAGCGATGGGTTGAGGTTGCGCTTTGATGTTTTTGACTCGTTATATATACCAGGACAGCGTAAAGGTGCTATCTTAGAGCAATATCCAAAACCAGGAAGCATAATAAAGAAAAACAGACGTGTCGTAATTACGATCAACTCTTATGAGCCTAAGAGGGTTGAAATGCCTTATGTGGCAGGTTTCTCTTTGCGTCATGCTAAAAGCAGGCTTGTTTCCGCAGGTTTCGAGATAGGAAAACTTACTTATATTAGTGATATAGCAACAAACAATGTAATTGAACAATATTACGAAGGAAAATTAGTCTCACGCAGCAATCCTCCGATAGCTTACATGGGGTCTAAGATCGATCTTGTAGTTGGATTTAATGGTAGTGATGCTTTGCCTTCTGTCCCTACACTTTTAGGAACTACATATCGAGATGCTCGTGATATGTTATGGGAGAAAGGTTTTAACTTAGGCACCATAAAAATGGATGGGGATGTAGACTATACCAACATGATGGATGCCACAGTTGTCGATCAAACCGTATTCCCTAATGCCATAGTGTCGTATGGAACAACAGTCGGGATCACAATCTCGATTGATGATGCCGAAATAGCAAAGGCTAAAAAGGCAAGTAAACATCGTCAAGAGAGTGTTGAAGTGTTGAAAGCCAAATTGCGTAAACATCAAGATACCATAGAGTGGATACGTAAAGGACGCATGGTGCGTTATAAAAACCATAACGAGGTATATGAATATACGCCAATGGATACTTTTGCCATTTATGATAGGATAATGATCATAAACCAAAAATTAGGAGAGATGTTGGGTACCAGTGATGCTAAGAATACAGATGACACCAATGAAACAGATGCCATATAATGACAATAGAAGAGAAAGACAAAGATATTATCGATAATATTGATCTTGAAGATGATACCGATGGGGGTGAAGACGAGCTTTTTGAACACTATGCCATTAATGTAGACAAAGGTCAAGCTTTGCTTCGTATAGATAAGTTTCTCCATAGCCGTTTGGAAAACTCGACACGAAACAGAATACAGGTAGCTGCCGATGCTGGGAACATATTAGTAAATGGCGTGTCGGTTAAGTCTTCATATCGGGTTAAGCCGTTAGACAAAATATCTATCGTCATGCCTTATCCTCCTCGTAAGTTGGAGATAATACTTGAAGATATACCCTTAGATATAGTCTTTGAAGATGATGATATAATAATAGTAAATAAAAAAGCAGGTATGGTTGTACATCCTGGTCATGGGAACTATACAGGCACTTTAGTAAACGCTCTTACCTATCACCTCAAAGACGAACCCCTCTTCCAAGAAGGCGATCTTAGGGCTGGCTTAGTGCACCGAATAGACAAAGACACATCAGGGTTGCTCGTTGTTGCTAAAAACGAGAGGGCTCATACATTCCTTGCCAAGCAGTTTTTTGATCACACAATAGAACGTTGTTATGTGGCTCTCGTGTGGGGCGATTTGAAAGAAGCAGAAGGTACGATAGTCGGAAACATAGCACGTAGCACCTATGACCGTATGCAGATGGGCGTTTTTCCTGTTGATAGCGGTATAGGAAAACACGCTGTTACTCACTATAAAGTAATAGAGAGGTTAGGCTATCTTAATTTAGTTGAGTGTCGATTAGAAACAGGACGTACACACCAGATACGTGCTCATTTTAAGTCTATTGGACATCCGCTCTTTAACGATGAGCGTTATGGTGGAAACATAATAATAAGAGGAACTACATTTACAAAATATAAACAATTTGTCAATAATTGCTTTGCCATTATGCCTCGACAAGGTCTTCACGCTCGCAGTTTAGGGTTTATTCACCCTACAACCGGAGAAAGAGTCTTTTTCGATTCGGATGTTGCTCCGGATATGAAAGCGTGTATAGAGAAGTGGAGGGGATATGTGGAAAATAGAGATTGCAGCACAGATGAAATATAAAGCATTAATAAAATATATCGTTAACACTATAAAAGATCCTGTTTTTATAGTGGCTTTTGTCGTTGCATCGCTATTGTTGTTTTTCACAAAATTAGATGGTCAATATACGGTCGATATAAATATACCTATCAGTATTGAGGGAGTTGAAATTGAGCGTTTTGACGATAAGGGCGTTTCCATAGAATCCAATAATATAGATATTGGTATCAAGGTAAAGGGTAATGGATATAAAATATTGCAAACATATTTCTCTCATGTAACACTTCCTGCCGAGAGTTTTATATCTGCCCAAGATAGTGGAAAATATGTGGTAGATATGTCTCTTTTCGAGCGTCTTTTATCTACCGAATTAAAAGATGTCGAGGTTCTTAAGGTCTTCAACCATACTATACCGGTAAAGTCTGTTGTTAGGTTAAGAAAGGAAGTACCTGTGCGTGACGATATAACTATGGATCTTGGTGGTGAATATATGCAAATGGGCAAAACAGTGATAGAGCCAAGTATGGTGTGGGTTAGTGGCTCAAAACGTGATTTGGATAATGTGGAATATGTCTCAACGATGCCTCGCCTAATCTCTAATATTGAGTCTCACATATCTGGTACTATTCCTTTGCGTGATATTCTAAATGTCAGAATTAGTGAGAAAGAGGTGTATTATACTATTGAGGTAGAGCGTTTTACTGAGTATAAACAAAAAGATATTAGCATTCAAATAAAAGGATACGATAGTGGAGAGCGTTATATAACCCTTCCTGCAACAATATCGGTAACCTATAATATGACAAAAGAGGCGTATAAAAACTTTAAATATAGCAACATAACATATTATGCAGATGTAAGTGTTAAAGATAGCGTTGGAAGCGGATATTTAGGCGATAATAACTATGCTATCCTTCATACCGAATTACCAACAGGTGTGGAAATTAGAAAAATGTCGTCTGATAAAGTTGTGGTGTTAAAATCGAAATAAAGTGAAAAAAGTAGGTATAACAGGAGGTATAGGTAGTGGAAAAACGACAATCTGCAAGGCTCTTCATGATAGATATGGTGCCCCTGTATATTATGCCGATGAAGCTGCAAAAGAGTTGATGAGAGACGATCCCACTGTTAAAGCTAAGATAGAAACTATCTTTGGAAAAGAGGCTTATCTTGGAGGGAGGGTCAATGCTCCTTACATTTCGGCTAAAGTTTTTAACGATAAGAAACTCTTAGATATGCTTAACGAGGCTGTACATGGTGCTGTTATGGACGATTTTGAGAGGTGGGCAAAATGTCAAGAGGCCAATTATGTGGTTTGTGAGGCTGCTGTGCTCATAGAGTCGGGGTGGCATAAGTCTTTGGATGTAGTAGTGGTTGTTACAGCTCCCCTTGAGCTCCGCATAGAACGTGTTGTTAGTAGGGATGGGGTTAAGCGTGAACAGGTGCTCTCTCGGATAAATTCGCAACTCCCGGATGACAAACGGATAGAATATGCAGACTTTGTTATTACGGCAGATGGGAGTCGTAGCGTTGAAGATATGATTAAAGATTTACATAAGAAGCTCACTAATTAGTGAGCTTCTTTTTTAATAATCATTTGTTTTTTTTACCAATAAAAAATAGTACTTTTGCATGATATAGAATTAATCCTTAAAATTGAGTAATGGGAAAGTTTATATACCTCTTTTTCTTGATAATATATCTGTTAATCGCCACAGCCATATTCTTTTTGGCGTGGCTTGTCTCATATCCTTTCGATAAGAAAAAGGAGTTTCTCAAGTATGTATCTATGCTTTATTCGAAGGGGATAATCCTTATAAACCCTCTTTGGCGTATCAAAATTATAGGTAAAGAAAATATGCGTAAAGGGGTTGCTTATGTTGTTTGTATCAACCATAGGCAGATGTTGGATATTCCTCTTATCAATACTCTCAACATAAATATGCGTTGGGTCTCAAAACGAGATGTTTATAAGCTCCCTTTTATAGGAGCTGTACTCCGTATGAGAGACGACATAGCAATAGATAGGGGTGGGGTGGCAAGTACAAAAATGATGTTTCGCCGTTGTAAAGATGAAATAGCACGTGGCGTGTCGATAGGGATCTTTCCTGAGGGTACACGTTCAAAAACAGGACGACTTGAAGAGTTTAAGGATGGAGGCTTTCTTACCTCAAAACAATCGAATACCCCAATTCTACCTATCGTAACAACAGGAACATGGGAGGCGGAGCGTGTTGGTAAATACAAACTTAAATACCCATTGACATTCCTTATAAGCATATTACCAGAAATAACAACCGAAGAGGTTGCCAAGTTATCTACTAAGGAACTCTCAAAAAAAGTGCATGAGATAATGTTAGAGGAGCATATAAGAATATCTCCAGATGTATACAAACCGGAAAATAAAGATATAAAATAAAAATATGTTGGAAGTAGTAGAGGGAAATTATACAGAGGATAATATACAAACATTAGAGTGGAACGAGCATATTCGTCGTAGACCGGGTATGTATATCGGTAAACTTGGTGATGGCACATCTCCCGATGATGGTATATACATACTAATAAAAGAAGTTCTTGATAACTCTATTGATGAATATATGATGGGTTATGGTAAGACGGTCAATATCACTATTGATGGGCTTGCTGTTACTATACGAGACTTTGGACGTGGTATTCCGCTTGGCTCTCTCCTCGATGCCTCATCTAAGATGAACACAGGTGCAAAATATGACTCTAAGGCTTTTAAAAAGTCTGTTGGTCTGAATGGTGTCGGTATAAAAGCTGTCAATGCTTTGTCTTCAACTATGATAATCTCTTCTTTTCGAGAGGGTGAAGAACGTACGATAGAATATTGCGGAGGCAATTTAGTGAGTGACACCTCATGTAAAAACAGCAATGAGCGTAATGGTACTTGTGTCAAGTTTATTGCCGATGAACTCCTCTTTGGTAAATATAACTATAATATCCAATATATAGAGTTGATGATAAAGGGGTATTCATATCTCAACACAGGCCTCACCCTTAACATCAACGGCAATAAATTTTATTCTAAAGACGGTCTTTTAGATCTTCTTAAAGACAACATAAACGAAGAACTAGTCTATGAGCCTATCCACCTTAAAGGTGCCGATATAGAAATAGCTATGACTCATGGTTCTGGCTATGGGGAGATATATTTTTCATATGCTAATGGTCAATATACCACACAAGGAGGTACGCATCAAGCAGCCTTCCGTGAAGCTGTTGTTAAGACCATAAGAGAGTTTTATAATAAAAACTATGAAGCTGCCGATATTCGTGCTTCAATCATAGCGGCAATAAGTGTTAAGATTGAAGATCCTATGTTTGAGTCGCAGACAAAGACAAAGTTGGGCTCACGAGATATGTCTCCCGATGGAATAGCAGTTCGTACCTATATAATCGATTTTCTAAAGAAACATTTAGATAACTATCTTCATAAAAACCCCGATGTGGCTGAAGCCCTCTCTCGTAAGATTATGCAAGCAGAGAAGGAGCGTAAGGAGATGGCTGGTGTGCGTAAAAAAGCACGTGAATATGCTAAAAAGGTATCTCTTCACAACAAGAAATTGAGAGACTGCCGTGTCCATCTAAATACAACGCATGATTTGCGTGAAGAGTCTACAATCTTCATTACTGAGGGCGATTCGGCGAGTGGATCGATCACCAAATCACGTAATGTGATGACTCAAGCTGTCTTTTCTTTGCGAGGGAAGCCACTTAACACATATGGGCTAACAAAAAAAATAATATACCAAAACGAGGAGTTTAATCTTTTGCAAGCTGCCTTAAATATAGAAGAAGACATGGACGACTTACGTTACAACAAAATTGTTGTGGCAACAGATGCTGATGTCGATGGGATGCACATAAGACTTCTGCTAATCTCGTTTTTTGTGCAGTTTTTTCCCGATCTTATACGTAGCGGTCACGTCTTTATTTTAGATACGCCTCTCTTTAGGGTGCGTAACAAAAAGGAGACTATCTACTGTTATAGTGACGATGAGAGGCAGGCTGCCATAGCGAAATTGCAAAATAATGAGATAACACGATTTAAAGGACTTGGGGAGATCTCTCCAGATGAGTTTAGAGAGTTTATAGGTGAAAATATGCGTCTTGAGAAGGTGCGCATAAGCACTAACGATCCTCTTATGGAAATTCTATCTTTCTATATGGGTAAGAACACTCCGGACAGACAAGATTTTATTATCGATAACCTAATGATAGAAGAAGATTTAATTGAGGAGGAGAATTAAGATATGAGCGATACAACATACGAAGACGACGAAATAATATCATTCGAAGACCAAGAGGTTGAGGAGATGGATGCTTTAGCCGATGAAGAAGTAGTAGTTGCTGCTAAAGAGGGAAATTACTCGTTTCTTACAGAGGATCAAGGTGGTATTGCAAAACATAAGATTACAGGTATGTATAAAGAGTGGTTCCTCTCTTATGCCTCTTATGTAATTCTTGAACGTGCCGTGCCTCATCTTGCCGATGGCTTAAAACCTGTCCAGAGACGTGTGCTCCACTCCATGAAAAAGTTGGACGACGGACGTTACACTAAAGTTGCTAATATCGTAGGTGACACCATGAAATATCACCCACATGGAGACTCTTCAATTGCTGGAGCTTTGGTTCAATTGGGTCAGAAAGATCTGCTCATAGATTGTCAAGGTAACTGGGGTAACATACACACCGGTGACGGAGCAGCGGCTTCACGATATATCGAGGCACGCCTTTCAAAGTTTGCTTTAGAGGTTGTCTTCAATGCTAAAACCACAGAGTGGATGCTCTCTTACGACGGACGTAACAACGAGCCCGTTACTCTTCCTGTTAAGTTCCCTTTGCTTCTTGCTCAAGGTGTTGAGGGTATAGCCGTAGGTTTGGCTTCTAAAATATTACCACATAACTTTAATGAGCTTATTGATGCTTCAGTTGCCTATTTACGTGGTGAGGAGTATGTCCTATATCCCGACTTTCCAACGGGAGGTTATGTCGATGTGTCACGTTATAACGACGGTATGCGTGGAGGTATTGTCAAGGTCAGAGCTAAGATAAACAAGGTAAATAGCCATACCTTAGTAATTAGTGAAATTCCTTTTGGCAGAAACACATCTACAATTATAGCCTCAATTATTAAGGCAAACGATATAAACAAGATAAAAATAAAAAAGGTAGACGACAACACAGCTCAAAATGTGGAGATCGTAATAACCCTTAGTTCCGATGTCTCGGCAGATAAAACGATAGACGCTCTATATGCCTTTACAGATTGTGAAATATCAATATCTCCAAATAGCTGTGTCATTTTTCAACAAAAGCCGAACTTCATCGGAGTAAAGGATATGTTGGCTATTGCTACCGACAATACGCTTTCTCTCTTAAAACAAGAGTTAGAGATACGTCTTAGTGAGCTTTCGGAGTTGCTTCATTTCGCTATTCTCTCGAAAATATTTATCGAAAATCGTATATACCTTACAATCGAACAATGTGAGTCGTGGGAAGAAGTGCTTTTTACTATCGAAAAGAACTTAAAACCTTACACCGAGATGTTTGTACGTGAGGTTACACAAGACGACATAGTCAAACTTACAGAAATTAAGATTAAGAGAATTTCTAAACACGACGCTTCTCGTGCCGATGAACAGATCAAGGCATATCGTGATGAGGTGAAAACGGTTAAATATAACCATGAACATATTGTCGATTACACGATAGATTATTACCATGAGATAGGTCGTAAATATGGTCAGGGACGTGAGCGTAAAACAGAGATACGTGACTTTAACAACATAAACGCTTCAACGGTTGCTGTTGCAAATGCGAAGTTATATGTTAATAAAAAAGAGGGCTTCTATGGCATCGGAGCCAGTATGCGTGAGGACAATGAGTTTGTTGCCGACTGCTCAGATATAGACGATGTTATTCTCTTCAATAAAGAAGGTAAATATATAATTACTAAAGTTACAGAAAAGGCTTTTTACACTAAAAACATATATTACATAGGTGTCTTTAGGCGTAATGACTCTCGTACAATATATAATATCCTATATCGTGACGGGCATAAAGGTTCTTATTTTGTAAAACGCTGTTCTATAAAAGGGGTGACACGTGATAAAGAATATGACATAACTCAAGGAACTGAAAATTCAGAGATTATGTATATGAGTGTCAATAGCAACGGAGAGGCTGAAAGCCTAAAAGTGATGCTTGTTCCAAGACCACGTATGCGTAGTAACACTATGGAACTTGACTTTGCCGAAGTAGCAATTCGAGGACGTGATGCTAAAGGGAACATCTTTACACGTAATATGATACATAAAATATCTCTCAAATCGAAAGGTGCCTCAACCCTAAAAGGACAATCTATATGGTTTGATGAAGACATAAAAAGGCTCAATAACGAAGGTCGTGGGACTCTTATCGGAGAGTTCTCTTCGGACGATAAGACAATCGTCTTTACTGACAAGAGTGTTTGTTATACTTCAGGGTATGACGAAACAGTCTATTTCCCTGAAGACATGACTACTGTTGAGAAGTTTGACTTAAATACAATATATAGTGTCGTATATTTTGATGCTACACAACGATATTATTATCTAAAACGCTTTAAGGTTGAGGATGATGGTAAGATGCAACAATTTGTAGATGTGGAGGATGGATCTTATATGGTAGCGATTTCCAAAGATGAATATCCGCTTCTTCATGTCTCTTATGGAGGCGTAAATAGAGGTCGCCCTGCTGAAGATATTGATGTGGATGAGTTTATAGGTGTTAAGAGTTGTAGAGCCAAAGGTAAACGACTCTCAATATACAAAATAGAGACTGTTGAGTTTGCTGAGCCTCTTCAAAAGGGAGATGTCAATAATGGCGGTGATCAAGATATTGAAGAGCAGGAAAAAGAGGAACCTCTTGTAGATGAAGCACTAACAGATAGTAATGAAACTAAAATAGAACCAGAAGGTAGAGGCATAATAAATATGCCAAGTATATTTGACGAACTTTTTTAATCTAACTTAGATATGATAGTTTTTCTCGTTGGTTATATGGGGTGTGGTAAGTCGACATTAGGTCGAGAGTTGGCACGAGAGATGGGATGTGAGTTTTTTGATACAGACGATATTATCGAGAAACAAGAAGGTGTAAACATATCTGATATTTTTGCGCAAAAAGGAGAAAATAGCTTTCGAGATATGGAACGTAACGTTATAGAGACGCTTTCAGAAAAGAAGAACGCTATTGTTTCAACAGGTGGAGGACTTCCTTGTTTTCGAGAAAATATGGATCTTATGAATAAAATAGGATTTACTATATATATAGATGTCCCTATCGATATTTTGGTAAGTCGTATCGCTAAAACAGGAGCTAAACGTCCTTTAGTAGCGCAAAAAAGCAATGCTGAAATTAGTGAGTTCGTTTTAAAAAGTATTGCCGAAAGAGAGCCCTTTTATGCAAAGGCTAAGATGAAGGTAAGTGGCAGAAGCCTAAGGGCTTCCGATATAATACAGATGTTAAATATTCAAAATTATTAAAAATATGGAAAAAGGACCTATTTCGCAGTTTATACTGCATAATTATCGTCACTTTAATGCCGCAGCGTTGATAGATGCAGCACAAGGCTATGAAAAGCATATTGACGAGGGGGGTAAGATGATGATTACCCTTGGTGGTGCTATGAGCACAGCAGAACTTGGTATTTCTCTTGCTGAGATGATACGTCAAGATAAGGTTCAGATCATTACTTGTACAGGTGCAAACCTTGAAGAAGACATCATGAACCTTGTTGCTCACTCACACTATAAAAGAGTTCCCGGTTATCGTGACTTGACTCCTGAACAAGAACGTGAATTGCTTGATAACCACATGAATAGGGTTACAGATACTTGTATCCCGGAGGAAGAAGCATTCCGCAGATTACAAGGACATATTTCTAAAATATGGCTTGATGCTGAGGCTAAAGGCGAGCGTTATTTGCCTCACGAATATATGTACAAATTACTTAGAAGTGGCGTTTTAGAGCAATACTATGAGATAGATCCTAAAAATAGTTGGATGCTTGCTGCTGCTGAGAAAAATCTACCTATAATCGTTCCAGGTTGGGAAGATAGTACTATGGGTAACATCTTTACTTCTTATGTCATTAAAGGTATGCTTAAAGCAAGTACTGTTAAGACAGGCATTGAATATATGATATACCTTACAGAGTGGTATCGTGCTAACTCTGGTGGTAAAGGGGTAGGGTTCTTCCAAATTGCAGGAGGTATCTCTGGAGACTTCCCTATTTGTGCTGTTCCTATGATGTATCAAGATCTTGGATGGACAGATGTTCCCTTCTGGGCATACTTCTGTCAGATATCCGATTCTACAACCTCTTATGGCTCATATTCAGGTGCTGTGCCAAACGAGAAAATCACATGGGGTAAGTTAGACATAGACACTCCAAAATATATAGTAGAGTCAGATGCTACAATTGTAGCTCCTCTTATGTTCGCCTATATTTTAGGTCAATAACACTTGGCTGGGATATATATCCACATACCCTTTTGTGGGCAGCTATGTTACTACTGTGACTTCCATTTCACTACCTCTCTCCTTGGGAGAGAGGAGATGGTTGTCGCTATAATAAAGGAGATTGACGAACGTCGAGAATACCTTGCTTCTTTAGATATAGAAACGCTCTATATAGGAGGAGGTACTCCTACTGTACTTACTATATCTGAACTTAAACGGATAGTAGATAGTGTGGCTTTGACGTGTGACATATCCTCTTTAAAAGAATTTACCATAGAGGCAAATCCTGAAGATCTAAATCCAGAATATCTCGATGGATTGAAGAGCTTAGGAGCTAATAGATTAAGCATTGGGGTGCAGTCGTTTGTCGATGAGCACCTTAAATTTATGAATAGGAGGCATAATGCCTCAAGGGCTGTTGAATGTGTTGGGCAGGCTCAAAAAGCAGGATTTTCGAATATAACTATCGATCTTATATACGGCATCCCCGATATGACTATCTCGCAATGGAGGAGTAATATCGAGACCGCTATAAATTTAGGAGTTCAGCATTTCTCGGCATATCATCTCACAATAGAGCCGAAAACGGTGCTTGGAATTAGACAGAAGAGAGGTCTGTTCTTCTCTGTTGATGAGGATGTAAGTGTCGAAGAATATGAAACTTTA